>JBFEXG010000059.1:0-10748 GCA_041546005.1 Paracoccaceae bacterium | reverse complement strand
GAGCGTTTGCTGCGCATTGCGGCCCGCGAAACCGTAAAAACAGGTATGGGCAAGGCCGTCTTGTGGGAAGCTTTCGACCAGCACGCGGTCGTGGCTGGGAAGGTGAGAACCCTCGCGCTGAAGCGCCAGCCATGCGGCGGTGTGGTCGGGCAAGGCGGGCCAAGTCTCTTGCCGGAACATCCCGAGGATGCGGCTCGAGAGCTGCGTCGAGGTCGAAAACTTGGTTCCTTGGAAAACGGCCACGCGAGGCTTCTTGGCGGCAGATCGGCTGACCTCGACCGTCATTTCCTTCAGCCCCTCATAGCGCACGATCTGTCCGCCGATCAGGAAGGTATCGCCGGCCGAGAGGGTCGCCGCGAAGGATTCCTCGACCTCGCCCAAGGGCTTGCCAGCGCCGCGCAGGCGGACCTTGAGCGTGTCGGTATCCTGAATGGTGCCGATGTTCATGCGGATGCGCTGGGCGGCGCGGGGGTCGCGCAGTTGCCAGAGGCCGTCGGGGCGCTGCACCAGACGCTGCCAGCGGTCATAGGCCCGAAGCGCATAGCCCCCCGTGGCGCAGAAGGCGAGGCAATCGTCAAAGGCGGCGCGGGAGAGATGCGCGTAAGCGCCAACGCCGCGAACCTCTTGGAAAAGCTCCCGCTCGTCGAAGGGCCCCGCACAGGCGCGGATCAGGATGTGCTGGCACAAAACGTCGAGCGGTCCGGCCCCGCGCGGGTCGCCATCAAGGTCGTGCGCCTTGGCCGCTTCAAGCGCCGCCACGCATTCGACCACCTCGAAGCGGTTGGCGGGCACCAGAAGCGCCTTGGACGGCGCGTTATAGCGGTGGTTGGCGCGGCCGATGTGCTGGATCAGGCGTTTGACGTTCTTCGGCGCGCCGACCTGGATCACAAGGTCCACATCGCCCCAGTCGATGCCGAGATCGAGGCTGCCGGTGCAGACCACGGCGCGAAGCTGCCCCTCGGTCATGGCCTTTTCCACGGCATCGCGCTGTTCGCGCGAGAGGCTGCCGTGGTGAATGCCGATGGGCAGGTCGTCGGTATTGGCGAGCCAGAGGTGGTGGAAGAAGATCTCGGCCTGCGCGCGGGTGTTGTGAAAGATGAGCGTCGTGCGGTGGCGCTTCACCTCTTCGAGGATCTCCCCAATCGCATAGCGCCCGCCGCCGCCCGACCACGGCGGCGGGGCCTCGGTGCAGAGCATGGCGATATCGGGATCGGGGCCGGGGTCGGCCAGAAGGACAGGGCAGGGCGCCCCGCCATGGGCCATGAGCGCGGCAAGCGCGGGCGGGTCTTCGACGGTGGCCGAGAGCCCCACGCGCCGCAGCCCCGGCGCCATAGCCTCAAGCCGCGACAGCGCCAGCATCAGCTGATCGCCTCGCTTACTTTCGGAAAGGGCGTGGATTTCGTCGATGATCACGCGGCTGAGGCCCGCGAACATCCGGGGGGCATCTTCGTATGAGGTGAGAAGTGCGAGCGACTCAGGGGTCGTCAGAAGGATATGCGGCGGGTCGACCCGCTGGCGTTTCTTGGCTGTGGCGCTAGTGTCGCTGGTTCGGTCCTCGACGCGGATCGGCAAGCCCATCTCACTGATCGGAACGAGGAGGTTTCGGCGGATGTCCGAGGCGAGCGCCTTGAGCGGCGAGATATAGAGCGTGTGCAGGCCTTCGCGCGGTTCAGTGGCCAACTCGGCCAGTGTCGGCAAGAACCCCGCCAGCGTCTTGCCGCCCCCAGTCGGCGCGATCAGCATGAGCGCGGGTTCGCCTGCGCGGTCGAGCATTTCCTGCTGATGCGGATGCATCCGCCAGCCTCGGGCGGCGAACCATTCGGAAAAGGCGGGGGGCAGGGCGGTCATGCCCCCAAGCTGACGTATGGCGCGGCGGAATCAAGCCCCGAGACTGGACAGGCGGCGGCAAGCCGATAGAAGAGGGGGCATGAGCCGCAAGACAGACATTCCCGCCCTTGCTGAAGCGCTGAAAACGGGCGACCGCCGGGCGCTTGCGCGAGCGATCACGCTCGTCGAAAGCGGCCGCGCCGACCATCGCGCCGAAGCGCTCGCGCTGATCGAGGCGCTGGGCAATGGGCGCGAGGCGCTTCGCATTGGCCTTTCGGGCACCCCGGGGGTCGGCAAATCGACCTTTATCGAGGCGTTCGGCCTGATGCTCACGGGGCTCGGCCTTCGGGTCGCGGTTCTGGCGGTCGATCCCTCGTCGGCCCGTTCCGGCGGCTCGATCCTCGGCGACAAGACCCGCATGGAGCGCCTCAGCCGCGAACCCTTGGCCTTTATCCGCCCCTCGCCCTCGCAATCACACCTTGGCGGCGTGGCACGGCGCACCCGCGAAGCGATCAGCCTGTGCGAAGCGGCGGGCTATGACGTGATCCTGATCGAGACCGTGGGGGTCGGCCAATCCGAGACGATGGTCGCCGAGATGTGCGATCTTTTCGTCCTGCTCATCGCGCCTGCGGGGGGCGACGAGTTGCAGGGCGTCAAACGCGGGATCATGGAGATCGCCGACCTGATCCTGGTCAACAAGGCCGATGGCGAGTTGAAAGCGCAGGCGAGCCGGACCTGCGCGGATTATAGCGGCGCGCTGCGGCTCTTGCGCAAACGCCCGCAGGATCCCGAGGGATTCCCCAAGGCGATGACGGTCTCGGCGGTCGAGACCACGGGGATCGAGCAGGCCTGGACCGAGATGCAGGCGCTGAGCGGTTGGCGAAAGGAACAGGGCCATTTCGCCGCCCGTCGCAAAGCGCAGGCGCTGTATTGGTTTCACGAAGAGGTCCGCCTGCAACTCATGGCGCGGCTCGCGGCGGACGACAGGCTCGCGGCTGATCTTGCCCGCGCCGAAGAGGCTGTTTCCCAAGGCGAAGAAACGCCAGCTTCGGCTGCCGCGCGTGTTTTGCGTCGATTCGGGAAATCTGAGAGGTGACGCAAAGGGACGGTGAGAGGCTCTTTGACGGAGAGCGCCTGCGCCTGACACATTACGGGCGGGGCAATGGCCGCGCCGTTCTGACATTCGATTTTCACCGCAAGGACCGCTCGGGCTTTGGTGAGGCCGGCCCTTCACGCAATCTGCAGCGGCTGGGCTGGGATCAGATCTCGCTTCGCAGCGCCCGCAACGATTGGTTTATCAACAGCGAAACCGATGCGATGGAACGGGCGCTGGCCGCCGCCTGCACAGGCTTTGAAACGGTCGCTGCGATCGGGTTTTCGATGGGCGGCTACGGCGCCCTTCGGTTTGCAAAAAGCGCGGGCGCGAGCCGGGTGATTGCCGTCTCTCCTCAGGTTTCGATCCATCCCGAACACGTCCCTTGGGACAGGCGGTATCACAAGCATGCAGCCGAGTTTGAACCCAGTCTTGGCGCCCTCGGGCCACACGCCGAAAGCCGCCTTGAAGGGTTGGTCCTTTTCGATCCTTTCGAACCGTTTGATCGCCATCATGTGCGGCAGATCACGGACCTTTATCCCCGGCTCACGCCGCTCGCCCTGCCATTCGGGGGGCATCCGGCCTCGGGCATTCTGCGGGCGGCCGGGCGGACCGGGCTCTTGATGCAGATGCTCACACGCGACAGCGGCCCCGAGGTGCGCGACCTGCGCAAAGCCTATCGCGAGATCAGGCGAGGAGAGCCGACCTATCTTCTTGCGCTTGCTCGGCGCTCGTTGTTGTGTCATCCGCGGGTTGCGGACTGGGCTCTGTGCCGCCTCGAAGAAATGGACGCAGATGGCGGATCGAACCCGCTTGACGCCGGACAGGAATCCTCTTAGGACGCCCAGACTGAATTCGCGGCCCTGCGACCCAAGCAGGGCCCTTGCCGTTTGACAGGGCCCCCCGATCTGGGGCTGGGCCCAAAAGACAAGGATACGAGATATGTCGCGCCGCTGCGATCTGACCGGAAAAGGGCCGATGTCTGGCAACAACGTCAGCCACGCCAACAACAAGACCCGCCGCCGCTTCCTGCCGAACCTGCAGGACGTGTCGATGCAGTCCGATATTCTGGGCCGCACCTTCAAGTTCCGCGTGTCCTCGGCTGCGCTGCGCACTGTCGACCACCGCGGCGGCCTTGATGCGTTCATGGCCAAAGCCAAGGACGAAGAGCTTTCGGCCGACGCGCTGAAGGTCAAGAAAGAGATCCTCAAGGCTCAGGCTGCCGCCTGATCCGTTGCTGATCCCAAGGCTTTGAGCCCGGCCATTGGCCGGGCTTTTGCGTTTGGGGGCGGCGTTATGGCGCTTTCTGCTCTCCGCCGAAAATGATAGGCGAGGGATGAAATGACCCGACTCCGTTCCATCTTTACGGTTCTGCTCGCGGCTCTGCTGATCACCACATTTCAGCAGATGGCCGCCGCGCGCGGGCTTGCGCCGGCCGTAGACGAAGCGGTTCTGTGCCTCGGTGGGGTGCAGGTTTCGGTGCCTGTTGATGCCTCCGGCAATCCGGCCAAGCCGAGCCATTTCTGCCCAGATTGTATCGCCCACGCTTTCGTCGATTCGGGCGATACCGGCGTCGGTGCCGAATTCACCACCATTTCCGCTGTGGCCTTTGGTGCTGCTGAAACCTTTGTCGTTCTGGCCACGCGGCCCCAAACGCTGCGGGCAAGGGGGCCACCATCCTACGTCTGACCAAAACATATGAAAATCAGACAGTAGGATAGAAAATGACCCTCAAATCTTTCGTCGCGGCCGTCGCCGCCACCGTGCTTCTTGCTCTTCCGGCCTCTGCCGGTGACATGATGATCCACCACACCTATGCCATTTCGAATTCACCGATGGCTGGGGCTGCCTTTATGGTTGTCCACAACCTGACTGGCGAGGATGACCGCCTGATCGATGCCCGGTCCGACGCCGCCCAGCGCGTCGAGCTTCACACCCATATCGCAGGCCAGGATGGGGTGATGAAGATGGTCCATGTTGAAGAGGGCTTCGATATCCCGACAGAGGGCGAAGTCATGCTCGAGCGGGGCGGCAAGCACGTCATGTTCATGGGCCTCAATAGTGCCTGGAAGGCTGGCGATGTGATCGTTCTGACCCTTGTCTTTGAGAAGGCTGGCGAAATCACGATCGAGATCATCGTGGGCGATGCACCGACCGATGGCATGATGGATCACGGTTCGATGGACCATTCGACTATGGATCATTCCGCGATGGGCGAAAACAGCTCGGCTGCTCCCAGCAACTGAGTGATCAGAGCGGCGGCTTCACCCTTGGAGCCGCCGCGTCAAATCTCGCACATGGCCTCGGCCATGGAGACAAAGTTGCGATAGCGTTCCCAGAACGCCTCGCTGGCTGACGAGTCCGACATTCGGGTCGATTGCGCTTTTTCCGGATCGGCAAAGAACTCGGCGGCGCGCGCCTGATCCGATCCGCTGAGGGTTTGGTTGGCGGCTGCCTGCACACAAGAGCACAGCGATCCACTCGCCGCCGAACGCCCCGACGAGACGCAGGCGCTGCCGATGGGCCCGCTGGCCGAGCCGCTGACCCGACCACCCGAGCCGCCGCAAGAAGTCAGGATCACAAGCGCGCCCGCCGCCAAAATCCAACGCATCAGAAACCTGCCCTTTGTATCGACCGTGCGGATTTCTTCCTGTCACGGGTTGATGTGCCTCCCGGCGATTATGCCGAGAGGGCGGGCATCATGCAAATCAAAGCTGGAGGGCTCTAGCCCTTGGTCCAGCTCTCCGAGTCGCAGAACACAAGCGCGCACCCTTTGATGGTAAGACCATCCACCGTGAAATAGACCGTCCCGCGGAACTTCATGAACTCGGGCATATCCGGATGGCGCATATTGGGGCCGGTCCAGGTGTGATCTTCATTCTCGGTCATGCCATTGCACATCTCAAACCCGTCCAAGACGCGGGTGCAGAAAAGCTGGCCGTCCTGAATGATGACGTTGATTTCCTGTGGGCCGTCCTTGCCCGGGCGGATGTAGGTCTCGGCTTCGGCGGCAGCCGCCGAAAGGGCCAAAGTGGCGGCCAGAAGGCCGCTAGATATCTTTGTCTTCATTGTGTCCTCCCTAGAGCCCCGACTGATCATTTGTGCCGAGACATGAGAAAATTAGGTTTTCGGGATGTCTTGTGGCAACTGCCGAGTTGACGCAGCCGATGTGCCGGACAAAGCGCCATAGCAAAAGGCCAGGCGCCAAGGCCGCAACGGATGCATCTAGCTAGGGAATGGTGGCAGCCCGTAGGGGAGTCGAACCCCTCTTTTCAGGTTGAAAACCTGACGTCCTAACCGATAGACGAACGGGCCACGCTGTGGTGAGGGGCTTTTAGGGAAACCGCTTGCCGAGGGCAAGGGGGATTCTGCGGAAAAAATCGCGCTCGGTGAAGAAATATTCAGACCGCCGGAGCATGGGCTTCGGCGATGTCTTCCAAGCGCAGCTGGACGCTCTTGCGGCCCTGCCAGACATTGACCTCAAGCCGGCCGGCAAGGTGATAGCGTTTGCCGGACCGGTCCATCAGGGCGGGGCCAAGGGGCGTGTCCATCGCGCCAAAGGCGATACCGTCAAGCTTTGCCCCAAGGCCATCGCCAGCCGTGAATTTCACATGGCCCGTGCCAACCTCCTTGGCGAAGAGGATCTGCACATCGGGGATTGCGAAGCGTGGAGCAGGGGCGCTTGCGCCGAAGGGGCCGGCCTTGTCGATCTCTTCCACCAGCTCCACACTTGCGGCGCCGGGCATGAGAAGCCCATCGAGGCCGAGATCGCGCGGCCCGCTTGCGCCTGCACCCTGTCTGGCCAACAGCTCGCCCAGCCGCGCCATCGCCTCTTCGAGCTTGTCGCGAGCAACGGTCAGGCCCGCCGCCATTTTGTGCCCGCCGCCCTTGAGGAGAAGGCCTTCGGCGGCAAGCCGTTGGATCGAGGCTCCAAGATCGACGCCCGAAACCGAACGGCCCGAGCCTTTGCCTTCCTCGCCATCAAAGCCGATGACGATGGCGGGGCGGTTGGTCGCCTCTTTCAGGCGGGAGGCGACGATGCCAACCACTCCGGGATGCCAGCCCTCGCCAGCGGCCCAGACGAGCGGCCCTTCAAGCCCGCGCGCCTCGGCCTGAGCGAGCGCGGCCTCGCGCACCTGATTTTCCAGCTCGCGCCGCTCGTCGTTGAGATGGTCGAGCTGTGCCGCGATGGCGCCGGCCTCATGCGGGTTGGTCGTGGTCAGAAGGCGCAGGCCAAGGTCGGCCTTGCCGATGCGGCCTCCGGCATTGACGCGTGGGCCGAGAAGAAAGCCAAGGTGATAGGCGGCGGGCGCCGAATCCATTCGCGCCACATCCGCAAGCGCCCGGAGGCCGATCCGCTCCCGCCGCGCCATGACCGCAAGACCCTGCCGGACAAAGGCGCGGTTGACGCCGGTGAGGGGGGCAACGTCGGCCACGGTGCCGAGCGCCACGAGATCGAGCAGACCCATAAGATCGGGCCCTGCCTTGCCCGCGGCGCGGAGCTGGCGGTTGGCTTCAACGAGCGCGAGAAAGACAACGCCGGCGGCGCAGAGGTGGCCCAGATCGCCGCTCTCGTCCTGGCGGTTGGGGTTTACTACCGCGTGGGCGGGGGGAAGGGTTTCGCCGCCGAGGTGATGGTCTAGCACGACCACATCGGCGCCCTTGGCGGCTGCAATGGGGCCGTGCGAAAGCGTGCCACAGTCAACACAGACGATCAGCGAATGATCCTTGGCCAGCGCTGCCATGGCGGGCTCGTTCGGGCCATAGCCCTCGTCGATCCGGTCAGGCACATAAAGCGTTGCCTCGCGGCCCATATCCCGAAGCCACAGGTGCAAGAGCGCGCCGGAGGTGGCGCCATCCACGTCATAGTCGGCGAAGATCGCGATGCGTTCGCCTGCCGTCACAGCCCGCAGAATGCGCTCGGCCGCTTTGCCCATGTCGCGCAGGGTCAGCGGATCGGGCAGGAGATCGCGCAGGGTCGGGCTGAGGAAGCCTTCCGCCTCTTCCGGTGCGACCCCTCGGTGGGCCAGAACGCGGGCGACGGGAAGCGGCAGGCCCGTTGTCTGCACCAGCGCCTCGGCGGCGCGATCCTCGGCGGCGGTGGGGCCGCGCCACGGGCGGCCCGTGATCGAGGCGGACACGCCAAGATAGGCCTGCGGGGGAGTGCTGTTGTCCGTCATGGAGCGATCCTAGGGCCGGGGCCGGGGATTCGCCACAGGCGCTGGATCACTTGCCGATCGGGTGACGATAGCTCATCCGCCGGACCGAGCCGGTTTTCGAGCGCATGAGGATCGTCTCGGCGGTTAGCCAGCCGGGCTCGCGCCTGATGCCAGGCAGGAGGCTGCCATCGGTCACGCCGGTCGCGGCAAAGATCACATCGGCGGTGACCATGTCGTCACGGGTGTATATGCGGTCGAGGTCGGTGATGCCGGCCTTGTGGGCGCGGGCGCGCTCGTATTCGTTGCGGAACAGGAGCTTGCCGAGGATCTGGCCGCCCATGCATTTGAGCGCGGCTGCCGCCAACACGCCTTCGGGCGCGCCTCCCGATCCCATATACATGTCGATCCCCGTCTTGTCGGGCTCGGCGCAGTGCATGACGCCGGCCACATCGCCATCGGTGATCAGGCGGATCGCAGCACCGGTCGAGCGGATCTCGGCGATCATCTCTTCGTGGCGCGGGCGTTCAAGGACGCAAACGGTTATGTCTTCGGGCGCGCAGCCTTTTGCTTTGGCGAGCGCAGCAACCCGTTCTGCGGGCGACATCTCGAGGGTCACGGTGTCGGCGGCGAAACCAGGGCCAATCGCCAGCTTTTCCATATAGGTATCCGGCGCGTGCAGCATCGAGCCGCGCGGGCCCATCGCAATCACCGCCAGCGCGTTTGGCATATCCTTGGCGGTCAGCGTGGTGCCTTCCAGCGGATCAAGTGCGATATCCACGGCGGGGCCTTTGCCGGTGCCGACCTCTTCGCCGATGTAGAGCATCGGCGCTTCGTCGCGCTCGCCTTCGCCGATGACGACGACCCCTGCGATATCGAGAAGGTTCAACTGCTTGCGCATGGCGTCCACGGCGGCCTGATCGGCGGCCTTCTCATCGCCACGCCCGATGAGGCGGGCCGAGGCCAGCGCTGCGGCCTCTGAGACCCGCGCAAGGCCAAGAGACAACATCCGGTCGTTGAAATCGATCTTATCGGGCATTGGCCGGTCCTTTCGGTGTTCTCTCAAATTGGCCTACCCCGTCTGCGGGGCAGGTGACAAGCGTGTGACCGCTAACGCGATGCCTCAGACCGACTCGATGCGGATCGCGACGGGCGCGCCTTCTACAACGCCGGTCTGCGTCATGCCCGCCAAGGCCTCGTCGAGGGAAGAGCGGGTGGCCTTGTGAGTCACGATAAGCACGGGCGCGGTCGTGTCCTGATGGCCGTATTGGCGCATCCGGTCGATCGAGATGCCCGCCTCGCCCAGAACGCGGGCGACCTTGGCAAGCGCGCCGGGTTTGTCCTGAAGCTGGAGGCGCAGATAGTAGGGCGCAGGGACAGCCGCTCGGGCGGCGCGGGCCTTGCGGAGTGTTGTGGCGGGCTGGCCGAAGGTCGAAACCCTGAAGCCCCGCGCAATGTCCATCACGTCGCCCATGACGGCGCTCGCGGTTGGCCCTTCGCCGGCACCTGCGCCGCGCAGGACGATCTGGCCCACGCTGTCGCCTTCGAGGACAACCATGTTGGTGCCGCCCTGAAGCTGACCCAAAGGCGAGGTGTCGGGCACGAGGCAGGGCGACATCCGCTGCTCAAGCCCGCGGCCCGTCATCTGCGCCACGCCGAGAAGCTTGATCTTATAGCCCATGTCGGCGGCTTGGTGGATATCCTCGATGGTGATCGCGCCGATGCCCTCTAGCTCGACCGAGGGGAAATCGACCTGCGTGCCAAAGGCAATGGCGGCGAGGAGCGAAAGCTTGTGGCCGGCGTCGATCCCGCCCACATCGAGGTTGGGATCGGCTTCGAGATAGCCAAGACCGTCGGCCTCGTTGAAGGCCTCTTCATAGGTGAGGCCCGCGTTCTCCATCCGTGTCAGGATGTAGTTGCAGGTGCCGTTCATCACGCCCATCACGCGGCCGATCTCGTTGGCTGCGAGGCCCTCGGTCAGCGCCTTGATGACAGGAATGCCACCCGCAACGGCGGCCTCGAACCGGATCACATGGCCCTTGGCTTCGGCAGCAAGGGCGAGCGGCTGGCCGTGATGCGCCAAAAGCGCCTTGTTGGCAGTGACAACGTCCTTGCCCGAGGCGATGGCGGCTTCGGTCGCGTCCTTGGCCGCGCCTTCGGAGCCGCCCATCAGCTCGACGAAAACATCCACATCATCGCGGCGGGCCAGTGCCACCGGATCGTCTTCCCAAGCATAATCGTCCAGCGGGACGCCCCGGTCCTTGCTCTTGGAGCGGGCCGAGACCGCTGTAATCACGATGGGTCGTCCGGTGCGCCGGGCCAGAAGCTCCGCATGATTGCGGACAATCTTGACCACACCGATGCCGACCGTGCCGAGTCCGGCGATACCAAGGCGAAGAGGCTGAGACATGTCGGGTCCGTCTTTTTTGTGCTTTGAGGCTGTTATCGTGTTGGCCGCTCTACTGCAACGCGCTGTTGTCGAAAGTATAGGCGCGTAGGCGGGCGGCGCGGGCTTCGAGCGCGGCGAGCCGACTGGTCGTGCTTGCGGCGAAATCCGGCGCGGGAAGCCCGGCGCCCGAGGGGCCAACCCAGAGGGCTTCGAGGTCTGACTGGTTCAAAAGGCGCGGGTAATCGCCCGACATAACGTCGGTCAACCGACCGGGAAGTGCCGG
>JBFEXG010000307.1:0-2905 GCA_041546005.1 Paracoccaceae bacterium | reverse complement strand
CTGCAGACGCGCACCCGCACGAAGCGCCCGCCTATGTACAAGGTTTTGATCCTGAACGACGATTTCACGCCGATGGAATTTGTTGTCCATGTGCTCGAGCGGTTCTTTGGCATGAGCCATGCGCAGGCTTTCGAGCTTATGTTGACGGTCCACCAGAAAGGCCTGGCCGTCGTCGGCGTGTTCTCTTACGAGATAGCCGAAACCAAGGTCACGCAAGTGATGGATTTCTCGCAGCGTAACCAGCATCCGCTGCAATGCACCATGGAAAGAGAGTGACGGCCCGCCGTCGCCGATAGCCGATGTCTCAGTCCCGCCTCTCAACGGCCCTCGAACAGGAGGGCCTCGTTCTGCCGGAAGGCTCGGTCGCGGTCCTGCGTGCGCCGGAAGGATATGACCTTGCCGCTTTGGACACAGGCCGCACGGTGATGGTTCACGGCTTTCGGCCTGATTACGAAGCCTTTGAGCGGGCGGGTTTGAGTGTTGCGACAGAATTGCCAGACGATCTGGCGGCGGCAATCGTGATCGTACCGCGAGCCAAGGCACTGGCCCGCGATATGATCGCGGAAGCGGCCGCGAAGGCCCGGCTGGTCATCGTCGACGGGCAAAAGACCGATGGGATTGATAGCCTGTTCAAGGAATGCCGGGCGCGGCTTGGCAACTTGCCTTCGGTGACGAAAGCGCATGGTCGCCTGTTTTGGTTTGAAGGCGGCGATTTCAGCGATTGGAAGGCCGGCGCGCCCCAGAAGGGACCGCATGGGTTCTACACCACAGCGGGCGTTTTTTCTGACGGCGAGATCGACAGGGCCTCGGCGCTCTTGGCTGCCGCCCTGCCAGCGAAGCTTCCGGCCAAGATGGCCGATCTTGGTGCGGGCTGGGGCTATTTGTCGAACGCCGTGTTGGAGCGCGACAGCGTCGAACATCTCGATCTGATCGAGGCCGAGTTGCGCTCGCTCGATTGCGCCCGACTGAATATCGCCGACCCGCGCGCCTCTTTCCACTGGGCCGACGCGACGCGATGGGCGCCTGCCACCCCATACGGCGGGATCGTTATGAATCCCCCGTTCCACACCGGCCGCGCCGCCGATCCGGGCCTTGGCCGCGCTTTCATCGCTTCCGCCGCGCGGTCGTTGGCGCCTTCTGGGCATCTGTGGATGGTGGCCAACCGTCATTTGCCCTACGAGGCTGCACTGCGCGATCTCTTCCGCGAGGTGAGCGAGATTGGTGGCGATGGGGCCTTCAAGGTCTTTCATGCCTCTCGCCCGAAGAAGTGATCTGGCCTAGGGTGCCGCAAACTCCACGCACAGGAGACTGAACATGTCGTTTTCCATTGCGGGCAAGACCGCCATCGTGACCGGAGCCGCCAACGGCGTCGGCCTCGCCATCGGGCGGCATTTCGTCGAACAAGGCGCCAATGTCATGTTCTGCGATATGGACGAGGCAACGCTCGAGCATGAACTGGGCTCGGAGGTCACCGAAGGTGGTTCGTTCCGGCTCTTTGCGGGCGACCTACGCAAGAAGCTGACCATCACCAACCTTCTGTCGGCCACTGTTGATGCGTTCGAGCGGATCGATATTTTGGTCAACGCCTCGCGGCAGGTTCTGACGTCGGACCCCTTGAGCGCCAATGATGACGCCGTGGCCGAGCTGCTTGAGCAGAATATGCTCACGGCGCTGCGCCTCTCGCAGGCGACCGCGCGGCGGATGATCAAACAGGCCGAGGGTCAGGAGGAGGGGCAGGCGGGCGCGATCGTGAACCTGTCGTCCATTGCCGCTCGTCTGACCCATCCCGAGCTTCTGGCCTATTCAGTCAGCAACGCCGCCGCCGAGCAGATGACCCGCTCGCTTGCCGTGGCGCTTGCGCCGCACCGAATCCGTGTCAATGCCGTGGCCTTTGGCAGCGTGATGAGCGCGAGCCTCAAAGGGGCGCTGAAAGAAAACGAAGAATTCCGCAGCGAGATCGTGAAGCACACGCCCCTTCACCGCATCGCCAGCCCCGGTGAGGTTTGCGATGCAGTTCAGTATCTGGCCTCGGAGGGCAGTTCGTTTGTGACCGGACAGGTCGTGACCGTCGACGGTGGCCGCTCGCTTCTCGACCCGGTCGGGCTATCGGTCCACTAGGCCTATTCCGCCGGATAGGTGGCGATGCATTGCTGAATGCGGGCGTTCACCGCCCTGAGCATTTCGGCCTGACGCTGTTCGAGCGATTTCAGTTTCTGGTATTCAAGGTTCAGGTCAATCGCGGTCGGGACAAGCTGAGTGACGGGCTCGAGTGTCGGGCATTGGTTGCCGGTCGGCTGTCCTTCGGAATCAAGGCACGGTTTGTAGATTTGTACGAACTCGGTCTTCTCGGTCAGGGCGTAGCCTCGATCGACATTGGCGCGGGTCATGGCGACGAGGTTGTTGATCACCGCCATTTCCTTGTTGGCGGTGTTGATGCAGCTGTCGCGCTGGCTAATGCAGGCGGCAAGGACGAGCGGCAGGAGAAGAAGAGTGCGGCGCATGGTAGCTCCCGATGGGTGAGGGCCACCGCGGGAGTGGCCGTTGCAACCAAACGATGCTAGAGCGCCCTGATATGCAATAACACAGCGCCCGAGGATCCGATGACCGACGCTATGGCCCCCGAAAAGAAGACAGCCTCTGAGTGGTTCCGCGCCCTCCGCGACGAGATCGTCGCGGCCTTCGAGGCGCTGGAAGACAGTCAGACGACCGGGCCTTTCGCGGATCGACCTGCGGGGCGCTTTGAGGTCACACCGACCAAGCGCGCCTCGGACGATGGATCGGATGCAGGCGGCGGCCTCATGTCGGTGATGCGCGGTGGGCGGGTGTTCGAGAAGGTCGGGGTCAATGTCTCGACCGTCTACGGCCGGCTTGGCGAGGCGGCGCAGAAATCCATGGCGGCGCGGGG
>JBFEXG010000216.1:0-4251 GCA_041546005.1 Paracoccaceae bacterium | reverse complement strand
TGTCGTAGAGATGTTCCTGATGGTTGTAGGGATTGACCGACGGCGCGATCGAGGCGTTGCGCCGTTCGGGCGGCAGGGCCGGATTGTCGCGCAGCTTTTGGTCGTGGAAATAGAAGTTGATCGTATCGAGGCGGAAGCCATCGACCCCGCGGTTAAGCCAGAACCGCGCCACATCAAGAAGCGCATCTTGAACCGCAGGCGTGTGCAGGTTGAGGTCGGGCTGCGAGACTAGGAAATTGTGAAGATAATACTGTTCGCGCCTCGCATCCCAATGCCAGGCCGAGCCGCCAAAGATCGACAGCCAGTTGTTGGGCGGCGTGCCATCGGGCTTGGGATCGGCCCAGACATACCAGTCGGCGCGCGCGTTCTCGCGGCTGGCGCGGCTTTCCTTGAACCACGGGTGCTGGTCGCTCGTATGGCTCAGCACAAGGTCGATCATCACGCGGATGCCGAGCCGATGCGCCGTCTCGATCACCGCGTCGAAATCGGAAATCTGCCCGAACATCGGATCGACATCGCAATAATCGCTTACGTCATAGCCATAGTCCTTCATCGGCGAGGTGAAGAACGGGCTGATCCAGATCGCATCCACCCCGAGCGAGGCGATGTAGGGCAGGCGCTGGACGATGCCGGCAAGATCGCCAATCCCGTCGTTGTTGCTGTCCTGAAAGGAGCGCGGATAGATCTGATAAATCACCGCGCCGCGCCACCAGTCTTTGGCGGCATCGGTGAGCGGGGCTTTGGCCTTGGCGGCGAGAGTCATGAAAGAGCCTTTACTTGACGGACCCGGCCAGAAGGCCGCGAACGAGATATTTCTGCATGGCGAAGAAGACGGCGAGCGGCACCGCGATCGAGACAAAGGCGGCGGTCGCAAGGATTTCCCAGTTGCCCCCGCGCGTGCCCAGAAGCTCGACGATCTGGTTGGTCATCACCGTGGTCTCGCCGGTGGCGTCGATGAGGAAGACCTTGGCGACGAGAAGATCGTTCCAAGTCCAAAGGAACTGGAAGATCGCGAAAGAAGCGAACGCGGGGAACGACAGCGGCAGGATGATCTTGGTGAAGATCTGGAAATCGGTCGCGCCGTCGACCTTGGCGTTTTCGATGATATCGCGCGGCAGGCCGACCATGTAGTTGCGCAGGAGGTAGATGGCGAGCGGCAGGCCAAAGCCGGTATGCGCGAGCCAGACCCCGAGATAGCCCTTGCCGATGCCGATCCCCAGATGCAGGCGCAGGAGCGGGATCAGGGCGAGTTGCAGCGGCACCACCAGGAGGCCAACGATGATGGCGATCAGGATCGCACGGCCGGGGAAGTTCATCCACGCCAGCGCATAGGCCGCGAAGGCGGCGATGACGATCGGGATGATGGTGGCCGGGATCGTCACTGTCAGCGTGTTGAAAAACGCCTTGGCCATCGAATCCGTGGTAGATTTGCTGAAGAGGACCGTTTGATAGTTGCCCAAGGTGAACTCGGGCGGCGTGGTCGCGGTCGCGAAGACGCGCTGGCCCCGCCCCTCGAGCTTGGCCGCACCCGACCAGACATAATCGCCATTGGCCTCGACCGTGATCGCTTCGCCCTCGCCCAGATCGGCGGTGTCGCCGGGGAAATAGGCCGCGATATCGCGCGAGCTCACGCCCCAGACCGAGACGGATGCATCCACGCCTTCATCAAAGAGATTGCCCGAGATGAACCAGCGCCCGCCCTCTTCCAGTTGTTCGACGTCGCCGGGATCGGCGGCGCGCAGGGTCAGGTTTTGTTCTGACGGAAACAGAGCCTTCCACCAGCCGCTTGTCGAGATCTGATCTGCGGTGCGGAAGGACGAGACGAAAAGGCCAACGGTCGGGAAGAGCCACAGAAGCACGAGGCCCAGCACCGAGAGATGCACCACCCAATTGAGCGTCGAGCGCGATCCGGCGATATTCGACATCAGCGCATCTCCTTGCGGGCGTTGTAGACGTTCCAGACAAGGATCGGTGTCACCAAGAGCATGATGATCATCGCGCTCGCCGAGCCGACGCCCCAGTTGTTAGCGCGGAAGAGCTTGTCGAACATATAGTTGGCCAGAACCTGCGTCTCCCACTGGCCGTTGGTCATCGCGAAAACGATGTCAAAGACCTTGAGGACGACGAGGGTGATCGTGGTCCAGACCACGACGATCGTGCCCATGATCTGCGGCACTTTGATCTGGAAAAAGATCTGGAACGGGTTGGCTCCATCAATGATCGCAGCCTCAATGGTTTCTTCGGGGATGCCGCGCAAGGCTGCCGACAGGATTACCATGGCAAAGCCGGTTTGAATCCAGATCAGGACGACCATCAGGAAGAAGCTGTTCCAGAAGGGAACGGTGAGCCATGTCTGCGGCGCGCCATAGTTAAACTGAGCGCCGAAGAGCTCGACGATGGCCCGCAACGAGAGAAAGACGAGGGCCGCAGCGCCAAAGGCGGCCACGAGCCGCGCCGGCGTGCCGAAGGCATGAAAGCGGCGGGACAAAACGGGGCGCAGAAGCACCCAACCCGCATAGGCAGCGATGCCGGCAAAGCCCGCAAGGATCAGTGCGGGCACCAGCTTGAGCAAAAACCACGACCCTGCCCCACCATCAAATTGCAGCCAGAGCGCGTTGAGAATGCCGATCTGCTGCTGCTCGATCGGGCGGGTGTCGTAGACCAGTTTAAATATCACCGCCGCGCCGACGAAAGAGATCGCCATCGGCATGAAGATCAACGATTTGGCGAAAGAGCCCCAGCGGATGCGGTCGGTCAGTTGTGCAACGAGAAGGCCAAAGGCTGTCGCGGCGGCGGGCACGACGATGAGCCAAAGCATATTGTTGCGCATGGCTTCCCAGAACTTCGCCTCGGCAAACATCTGGCGGTAATTATCGAGGCCGACCCAGCGATAGCCGCCGCCGGGAATGCGCTCGGTGAGAGACAGCCGCAGCGTCTCGATCACCGGATAGGCGAGATAGAGGCCAAGGGCGATGAGCGCCGGAGCGAGGAAAAGCCAGGGCCGGATCATGTTGGCGCGGTTGATGTTGCGCCCCACATTGGGGCCGCGCGCCGGAAACAGGACTTTGTCGAGAAAGAGATTGGAGAGGTAGAAATAGCTCAGGCAGCCGCCCACTCCGACGGCGATGGTGATCAATCCCTGAAGTGCTGGAGACATGGCCACCCCCCGATTGAGCCAAAGAAAAGGGCAACCCGACCTTAGGCCGGATTGCCCCGATTTCTAGCGATTACTTGATCGCGTCCCAGGAGGCCTGGATCTCGTCGGCCACGGCCTGAGCATCCTTGCCACCGGCATAATCGACCATGCCGGTCCAGAACGAACCCGCGCCGACAGCGCCCGGCATCAGGTCAGAGCCGTCGAACCGGAAGGTCGTGGCGCTGAGCAGGATGTCGTTCATCTTGCGCAGGGTCGGATCCGAGAAGACATCCGAATTCACGCCCTTGTGCGGGGTCAGGAAGCCTTTGCGGGCCATCCAGATCTCGTGGGCTTCGGGGGTCTCGAGATAGGCGATCAGATCATGGGCGGCCTGGTTCTCGTTGGTGATGGCCCAAACGGTGCCAGCGCCCAGAACCGGGGAGCCGAGATCCTTGCCGGCATAGGCCGGGAAGTAGAAGAAGTCTGCATCTTCACCCACCGAGGTGCCTTCGGGGAAGAAGGCCGGGATGAACGACGCCTGGCGGTGCATGTAGCACTGCGGCGGCGACGAGAAGAGACCCTTCGGGCTGTCGCGGAAGTCGGTCGTGGCAACTGCGCCAGCGCCACCCGCCACATAGGCGTCGTTGCGGGCGAAGGCGCCGAACTCGTCGATCGCAGCCACAACCTCGGGGCTGTTGAACGGCATCTCGTTGGTCACCCACTGGTCATAAACCGCCGGCGACTGTGTGCGCAGCATCATGTCTTCAACCCAGTCGGTCGCCGGCCAGCCGGTCGCACCGCCCGAACCAAGGCCGATACACCAGGGCGTGCCACCGTCGGCGACGATTTGATCGGTCAACGCCTTCAGCTCTTCCATCGTGGCCGGGATTTCATAACCCGCGTCTTCGAAGTTCTCAGGCACATACCAGACGAGCGACTTCACATCGACCTTGTAGAAGAAGCCGTAGAGGTTGCTCGCGCCGTCGGGGCCGGCATAGGTGCCAAGATCGACCCACGACTGGCCTGCGGCATAGTTTTCGCGGACCCAGTCATCGGTTCCGTCCGCCAGCGGCGCAAGGAAGCCACGGCGGGCGAAATCGGCCGCAAGGCCCGGC
>JBFEXG010000219.1:0-4195 GCA_041546005.1 Paracoccaceae bacterium | reverse complement strand
TGCAGGGGTGTCTCTTCGACCCGCAGCTCTTCGACCTGATGCTGTGCAAAAAACCCGATCCTGAGCTTGGACGAGGCTGTCATGCGCCCCGACATGACCTCGAGTTTGCCGGACAACATCTTGGAAAGGGTAGATTTTCCCTCTCCATTGCGCCCAAGAAGGGCGATCCGGTCGTCCTGATCGATTCGCAGGTTCATGTGGCGCAGGATGATCGTGTCACCATAGCCGGTGGCCGCGTCTTCCGTGGCGATGATGGGCGGCGAAAGCTCTTCGGGGCTGGGGAAAGTAAAGACGGTCCGCGCCGCATCCTCGGGCACGCGGATCGTCTCCATTTTCTCAAGCATCTTGACCCGGCTCTGGGCCTGTTTGGCCTTCGATGCCTTGGCCTTGAAGCGATCGACAAAGGCTTGCAGGTGCGCGCGGCGGGCGTCCTGTTTTTTGGCGGCCGACGACAAAAGCGCAATCTTTGCAGCACGTTGCCTGGCAAAGCTGTCGTAGGCGCCGGTGTAATAGGTCAGCTGGCGGTTCTCGAGGTGAAGGATGCCGCCCACCGAGCGGTTCAAAAGCTCGCGGTCGTGGCTCACGATCAAGACGGTGTGGGGATAGCGCGTGAGATAGTTCTCGAGCCAGAGCGCCCCTTCAAGGTCGAGATAGTTGGTCGGCTCGTCGAGAAGCAGAAGATCAGGTTCGGAAAACAGAACTGCCGCCAGCGCCACGCGCATCCGCCAGCCGCCCGAGAAGGCCGAGCAGGGCATCAGTTGCTCTTCGTCGGTGAAGCCAAGGCCCTTGAGGATCGCCGCCGCCCGCGCTTCGGCCGACCAGGCGTCGATATCGGCAAGACGGGTCTGGATGTCGGCGATGCGATGCGCGTCGGTGGCGTGTTCGGCTTCGGCCATCAGCGCCGCCCGCTCCACATCCGCCGCCAGAACCGTGTCGATCAGCGAGACCTCGTTGCCGGGCACCTCCTGGCTCACGCCGCCGATCTTCCAGCCGCGCGGCAGCTCGATCGAGCCGGTGTCGAGTGTCAACTCGCCCCGGATTATGCGGAACAGCGTGGTCTTGCCGGTGCCGTTGCGCCCGACAAGGCCAACCTTGTGGCCTGTCGGGATTACCGCCGAGGTATGCTCGAGCAGCGGGCGGCCCTCGACCGAATAGGAGATGTCGTTGATGCGTAACATGAGCGGGGGATGCCCTAAGCGCGCGGGGGCGTCAATCGCGGCTTTTCATGCGCCACGGGCCATGATAGGGCAGCGCCAATTTTCAACCATCGGGCCACGCGGCCCAGACGAAAGAGGCATATCATGGCTATCGAACGCACCCTGTCGATCATCAAACCCGACGCCACCAACCGCAACCTGACCGGCAAGATCAACGCCAAGTTCGAAGATGCGGGTCTGCGCATCGTCGCCCAGAAGCGCATCAAGCTGTCGATGGAGCAGGCTGGCAAGTTCTACGAAGTCCACGCCGCCCGCCCGTTCTATGGCGAACTGTGCGAGTTCATGGCTTCGGCTCCGGTCGTTGTTCAGGTTCTCGAAGGCGAAAGCGCGATTGCCAAGAACCGTGAAGTGATGGGCGCCACCAACCCCAAAGACGCAGCCGCCGGCACCATCCGCGCCGAGTTTGCTCTGTCGGTCGGTGAAAACTCGGTCCACGGCTCGGACGCGCCGGAAACCGCCGCTCAGGAAATCGCCTTCTTCTTCTCGGGTCTCGAACTCGTCGGCTAATCGCCGCGACTGACC
The DNA here is from genome assembly GCA_041546005.1 of Paracoccaceae bacterium. GTDB lineage: Bacteria > Pseudomonadota > Alphaproteobacteria > Rhodobacterales > Rhodobacteraceae > RFZI01. The sequence goes on along the minus strand of JBFEXG010000219.1, from coordinate 2,456 downwards.
TGAAAAGGCATCAGCCCGCGCCCCTCAAAAGGCGCGGGTTTTTCTATCGCCGGTAGCCCACGCCGATCTGGTCGAGCGCCGCTTCCAGATCGCTCAGGCCCGGATCATGCGCCGCGGCCTTGATCTCGTCGAACCGCTTGCGGAGCGCGGCCTTCTCGGCCCCCTGACAGTCGTTCCACGGGCGGCCCTGCAATCCCATCACGATCACATAATAGCCGATGAAGTGCGGCCGCACTCCGACCCGCAAGAGCGCGGTATAGGCGGCATCCGCGCCCATCTCGCGAATCTCTTCCGCCGTGGTGATCCCCGCGCGGGCAAACTCGCGTGCGGTGGCGGGGCCGAGGTTGGGGATCGAGGTGATGGGTGTGGACATGGGCCCAAGCATAGGCAGGCGCATAAAAAAGGGCCAGTGGCGCTACCGGGGGAGGAACGTGCTGCCACTGGCCTGTCAGAAGCGCGAGCTTGGAGGGAGTAGCCTTGCCCGCGGTCGTATCTCGCTAGATCGACGCATAGTCCGGAAATACGGGATGCGCGTCGTCGTGGGTCTTTTCGTTGTCGAGGGAAGCCAAATCATCCCTCGGAAACTCGTCCTGCGCCGCCGGCGTCTGTGGAATAGGATCTTGGTCCTGCATCACGCCTGCCTCGGCATTGTCTGCCACTTCGCGTCTTGTGCGCGTTAAGGCGAGAATACCCGAGGAAACAGGCGAACGCGCGGCGGAAATATGGCGAAAATGTGGCGGATCAGGCTTTGCCGGGGCCCTGTCGATAGATCAGATAGGAATAGATCATTGGCCCAAGCCCTGCGCCGATCACGGCCGCGACGATGACAAAAGCGTTCGCCCCCATGATCCCACCGATGACCATCACAAGGCCCGCCGCCATGAACAGCCACTTGCCCAAGCGGTGGGTACGCGTCCAGTTGTCTTCGTCGACGATGGTCCAAGGTGTTCGGATTCCGACATAAAAATTGCGCGGCAGGCGATCTAGGAACCAGCCAAGCACCGCCAGAAGACCACCCACGGCAATAGATACGGCACTGCCCATCGCGATTGGGGCGCCGAGCGCGGCCAGAAGGATCAGCACGTTGAGAAGCGCAAACAGAGCCAGAACCGCGATCCGGATGCCGACAAATCCGCTGTTTGACGCTTCGATCCCATAGCCCTTGGGCGAAAGAGCAGGGATCACCTGAAAGACCCCAAAGAGCCCGAACATGATGAGCGGCATCATGAAGGCGCCCCACCCCTTGCTCATGGTGCCGTCGATTTCTCCAGCAAGGTTCCAGTGGCTGGGGATCTGGTCGGGCAGCCAAAGGTAAACGGCGGCCGAGAACAGAAACGATCCGGCGATCATGGCGAGGCTGACGGTATTGAGGCGGCGAGTATCCATGGCAGGCTCCAAGGCTCGGAAACGGGTGCTTTCTCACTCCAAGATCTGGGGATCATGGGCTGATCTTTCAAGCCGACACCGCTGCGTCGATTGGCGGGCTTGATGCACCAATGTGGTTCTCGCTAACCTCGCGGAGCCATCCGGGAGATGGCGGCAACGGAAAGGAAAGAGCCATGGCGACGGAACCAGACAACAAGCTCCTCCACTATGCCCCGCGTGTGATTGCCATCTTGGGCATCCTGTTTCTCAGCAGCTTCGCGCTCGACGTCTTTGGCGAAGGCTATTCCGCCTCCGAGCTGATCGTCGCGCTGTTCATGCATCTCATCCCGAGCTTTGTGCTGATCGCGGTGCTGATTTTCGCTTGGCGCAACGAACGCATCGGGGGCGCTCTTTTCATCGCGGTTGCTATCGTGCCGTGGGTTGTCTTCACCGACAATGACCTGATCGCCAACCTGATCATCAGCGGCCCGTTCTTCGTGGTCGGTCTCTTGTTCTGGATGAACGGAAGCCACAAGGCCCAGTAGGTCAGGGCGGATCAGCGCCAACATTGGCTGCAATCCATACCCCTGACCAATAGCGTCGGCTAGGGTCTGTGCAGGGTGTTGGAGCGATCCCAGTGGTGTTGGGACATGTTCGGTCAGATCCCTTGGGCGGTAAGGGTGGCGGCGCTCCCGAGATCGAGATCGGCCGCTGTGGCTTTGCTCACCAGGCGGTCGTTGGCGGCAATCAATTTGGCGCGCAACGAGAGAGCGAGCGCCACTTCAATGATCCCAAAAAGTTCGGCCTGGCGCGTTTTGGCTTCGTCCAGCCGACTGCGCCTGATGCGCCAGACGCGCGAGGATGTGGCTAACCGGACATCGGCACTGGCCAGCTCGTCTCCCAGAAGTGACATTTCCCCTATGAAATGCCCCTCCGAGATTCGCGCAACCCGATGGTCCGCGATCGAGACTGTGGCCTCGCCCCGCGAAAGAAACACCAGATCATGCGGGCGCTCTCCTCGGGTTGTGATCTGGGTTCCTGCGTCCAGTGTTTCCCAGGAGCCCAAATCCAAAAGAGCCCGCCGCGACGAG
>JBFEXG010000325.1:0-2687 GCA_041546005.1 Paracoccaceae bacterium | reverse complement strand
GCTAACAGGCTTCACGCCCTCGACCGGGATCATCTTCGAGAGGCGATCCACTTGCCCGTAGGGCATCTGCAACACCCGCCCCACATCGCGCACCGCCGCCTTCGACAGAAGCGCGCCGAAGGTGATGATCTGCGCGACCTTTTCGCGGCCATAGCGCTCTTGCACATAGCGGATGACCTCTTCACGGCGATCCATGCAAAAGTCGATGTCGAAGTCCGGCATCGACACGCGCTCGGGATTGAGGAAGCGCTCGAAGAGAAGCGAATACCGCAGGGGATCAAGGTCGGTGATCGTGAGCGCGTAGGCGACGAGCGAACCCGCCCCCGAGCCACGGCCCGGCCCAACAGGAATGTCATGATCCTTGGCCCATTTGATGAAGTCGGCCACGATCAGGAAATATCCGGGGAAACCCATCTGTTCGATGATCCCCAGCTCGAACTCAAGCCGCGCCTCGTAGTCCGCAACCGAAACCGCATGGGGAATAACCGACAGCCGCGCGGCGAGGCCCTCTTTTGCCTGACGGCGCAGTTCGGCGACCTCGTCATCGGCGAAACGCGGCAGGATCGGCTTGCGCTTATAGGCCTTGAAGGCGCAGCGGCGGGCGATTTCCACCGTGTTCTCAAGCGCCTCCGGCAGGTCCGCAAACAGCGTCGCCATCTCTTCGGGCGACTTGAAATAGTGCTGCGGAGTCAGGCGGCGGCGCGGCTCTTGCTGGTCGACATAAGCGCCCTCGGCGATGCAGATCAGCGCGTCATGCGCCTCGTAGAATTCGGGCTTGGGGAAATAGGCATCGTTGGTGGCAACGATCGGCAGGTCCATCGCATAGGCAATCTCGAGGTGCCCGCGCTCGCTGGCCTTCTCGGCCTGTGGTAGGCCGCCCTCGATGGGATGGCGCTGAAGCTCGATGTAAAGGCGCTGCGGAAAGATCGCCGCCAGATCGCGCACCAGCGCCTCGGCCTTGGGCCGCTGCCCCTGCGCCAAAAGCCGCCCCACCGGCCCCTCTGGCCCGCCGCTGAGGCAGATCAGCCCCTCGTTATGCGCCCGCAAATCGGCAAGCGTCACCTGCGGCAACTGCCCGCCCTTGTCGACATAGAGCGCCGAGTTGAGCTTCATCAGGTTCATATAGCCCGCCTCGCTCTGCGCGAGGAGGACGATGCCCGCAGGCTCTTCGGGCCGCTTGCCCGGCTCGGTCTTCAGATACGCCAGATCGACCTGACAACCGACGATCGGCTGGACGCCAGCCTTGACCGCGCCCTCGGAAAACTCGAGCGCACAAAACATGTTGTTGGTGTCGGTCACCGCAACCGCCGGCATCCCCGCCTTGGCCGCCAGTTCAGGCAGCTTCTTGACCGGAATCGCCCCCTCAAGAAGCGAATATTCGGTATGGACCCTGAGATGGACAAAGCTTGGCGCGGCAGACATGGGGGCAAGCTAGCTCAGCGGTCGGGGGCGAGGAAGTGGCAAGTTGGCGAAAGGGCTTGAAGAGCTTTTCACGCTCTGCCAGATGTTTGTCGGAAATTTTTGACAATTTTCCCGACTTTCGGGAAAAAACTGAAAGTCTTTCCTGAATCCTTGACGCCACCACACTTGCCAGAGCGACAAAACGCCGCTTTCCTAGAGCCAACAGGGAGCGCAGCCTTTACGTCGCATCGGGGCTGAGCGGATCCGGCGCACCACCGGGGGAACAGAAAGCGACAGAGATCTGGCATGACCGAGATCACGTTTCTTCTCAACGGAGAGACTGTCCGGGTTGCGGCCGAACCGACGCACACCCTCCTTGACTGGCTCAGGGAGGATCGCGGACTCACAGGCACCAAAGAGGGCTGTAACGAGGGCGATTGCGGGGCTTGCACCGTTGTCGTGACCGACGATCTGGGTGTGAAGGCGCTCAACGCCTGCATCCTGTTCCTGCCCCAGCTGCACGGCAAGGCGGTCCGCACCGTTGAGGGTTTCAAGGGGCCCAAGGGCGAGATGCACCCTGTTCAGCAGGCGATGATCGACCATCACGGCTCGCAGTGCGGCTTTTGCACGCCCGGCTTCATCTCGTCGATGATCGCAGGGCATCAGCAGGGCCGGACCGATCACGATGTGGTCTTGGCGGGCAACCTCTGCCGTTGCACCGGCTATGCGCCGATCATCCGCGCCGCGCAGGCCGCCGAAGAGGCCGAGAGCCCCACTTGGATCGACGACGATTCGGCCGAGGTTCCCGCCGCGCCGCTGGCCTTCGCGCCCGAGACCGAGGACGAGTTGGCCGCTTGGGTCGAGGCCAACCCCGACGCGACCCTGATCGCCGGGGCGACCGACGTGGGCCTTTGGGTCACCAAGCAGATGCGCGATCTGAAGAAGGTCGTGTTTCTCAACCGCTGCGCCGATCTGCGCGAGATCGCCATCGGCGCGGACAGCATCCGCATTGGCGCGGGCGCGACGATGACCCAGATGCGCGAGCTACTGGGGGTCTATCACCCGTCCTACGCCGCAATGGTCCGCCGCTATGCCTCCGAGCAGGTCCGCAATGCCGCAACCATCGGCGGCAATATCGCCAACGGCTCGCCCATCGGGGATAACCCGCCCGCCCTCATCGCCCTTGGCGCGACGCTTCATTTGCGGAAGGGTGCCGCCAAACGCGATCTGCCGATCGAGGATTTCTTCCTCGACTATGGCAAGCAAGACCGCCAGCCGGGCGAGTT
>JBFEXG010000107.1:0-7624 GCA_041546005.1 Paracoccaceae bacterium | reverse complement strand
GTTCGGGCCACTTTCCACACCTGTATTCCACACCTAGGCGGAGGATTAACCCAATAGAATCAGTGGTTTCAATAGGGTAAGTGTGAATGGCGAAATATCCCTGTCTCTCCGCCACTATCCCTCCAAGGATTGATGGCTTAAAGCGCGAGCAAGCTCGCGGGATCAGTTGATCCCGTTCGCTCGCTGCAATTCCCGCACATAAGCGATGATAGCCTTCACGTCGCCTTGGGTGAATCCTTCTTGCGGCGGCATGTTGCCAAAGGGCCAGTGGTGCGACCGGACACCATTTTCGACCGCCATCAGGAAGGCATAGTCTGCGTGGTGGGACGGTTCGTAGATCTTGTGAACCAGCGGCGGGCCCTTGCCCTGCTTTCCTTCCGCATTCTGGCCGTGGCAATCGATGCAGGCGCTTTCAAAGGCGATCTTACCTAAGGCGGCAAGCTCGGAGAGGTCAGGCGGTACCATAACGTCGACAATCGCAAGGCTGTTTGCTCCGCTGTCAACCTTGGCGTCCTCCTTTGGGTCGGGCTTGAATACCAGATAGGCAAGGATGATGAGGGCCGCGACCGCCGCGGCAGGGAGTGCATATTTCTTCATAGTGATTTCCCGTATCGAGGATTGGCGCAGTGGCGCCTTTGCAGGGTTCTAGGAATGACCTGCGAAACTACGGGGCGGGTGATGATCCGTCATTGGCAGCACAGATGCCGCTGACCAGGGTTCGGGGGCCTCGATGGCTTGACCTTTCAACGACAAGCCCTGGTCCCGGTCGATCGGTGGGGTGACAAAATACAACGAACAAAACGCCGCGTGCGGGCAAACTCCGTGCTCGCCGTCTGTTCCGGCGTCGCAATCCGGGCAAGCACCTTGCGGCATTTCCATGGACGCCCCCGCCATGTCATGCCCTGCCCCGGACATCGGAGCCGACAGGATGCCAAAGAGGCATATCAGCAGGATTGAAATGAAACTTCGCACGTCCCAGGAACCTTTCTGCGCCCCTCAGACTGCGGGCATCAGGGGCGAAGGTCAATCGTTGGTGGCCCAAGTTGGCATCACATCTCATTGCTTTGAGAAGGCTCTTGCCGCATCCTGACGGTACGAGAGGTGCTGGATGAAACGTCTTGTCGGGACACTGATCCTCATATTTGCCCCACTTGCAGCCACAGGCTTTGATGCTGCGAGCGCGAACCGTCTGGCCGAAAGCCGCGCCTGCCCAGCCTGTGATCTTTCGGGGCTTGACCTAAGCGGAGCTCGGCTTTGGAAGGCCGCGCTTGCGGGTGCAGATCTCACTGGGGCGGATCTTAGCCGCGCAAACCTCGGCAACGCCGACCTTTCGGGGGCCGATCTGAGCGGGGCCATTCTGACGAGGGCCTATCTGACCCAAGCCAACCTTGCGGACGCGCGCCTGATTGCCGCTGACATGAGCCGAGCGGTGCTGACCCAAGCCTTCCTCGCCAGGGCGGAAATGTCGGGAGCGCAGATGGCCGGAGCCTATCTTGAATTGGCCAATCTTGTGGGCGCAGGGCTTGCCGGCGCCAATCTGACCGGCGCGAATTTCACCTCGGCCAATCTGACAGGCGCCAATCTGAACGGTGCCAACTTCACCGATGCGGCGCTGGTCGGCGCCGATCTTGAAGGAGCCACACTGGATCAGGCCATCTTCTGCCGGACCATCATGCCCGATGGCGCGATCCGCTCCGACGGTTGCCCCTAGCCGAACGCAGCTTCCAAACCGACAAAGACCACCGCCGAGAGCACCGCCGAGGCGGGAACGGTAATGACCCACGCCGCGAGGATCGTCAAAAAGTGGTTGCGGCGGACAAGCTTGCGACGCTTGCGCTCTTCAGGGGCGCGCGTCTTGCCCGGGCTCCGTTGCCCTGCAAATAGCCGCGCGCGGCGTTCGGAGTGCCATTCCCGGAAGAAGCCAACGCCAAAGACGCCGCCAACCGCGATATGGGTCGAACTCACCGGCAGGCCGAGCCAACTGGCTATGATCACCGTGATCGCCGCCGACAGCGCGACACAATAGGCACGCATCGGATTGAGCTTGGTGATCTGGCTGCCGACCATGCGGATCAGCTTGGGCCCAAAGAGAACAAGTCCGACTGAGATTCCGAAGGCCCCGATGACCATGACCCAAAGCGGAATGTGAACCTTGCCGGCAAACTCGCCGCCGGCTTCCGCTGCATGCACGATCGCGGCCAGCGGTCCAACGGCGTTAGCCACGTCGTTGGCACCATGCGCAAAAGAAAGCAGCGCTGCCGAGATAACAAGCGGCAAGCCGAACAGTACTTTGAGCGATTTGTTGCGGTTTTCCAGCCCCTGAGACTTTCGTCTGATGACCGGTGCGGAAAGGAAATACGACAGGATCGCGACGCCAAGCCCGATCAGCAGCGCATTGCCGAGATCGATTTTGACGAGCTTCGACAGGCCCTTCAGCGCGAGGTAGGCAGCAAAGGCCCCGGCCATGATCGCGACCAGCACCGGAACCCACCGGCGCGCGGCGGCGATCTTGTCGTCTTGATAGATGATGTAGGTCTTGATGAACGCAAGGAAGGCGGCAGCGATAGCGCCCCCAAGGATCGGCGAGATCACCCAGCTTGCAGCGATCGAGCCCATGGTCGGCCAGTTGACCGCGCCAAAGCCAGCGGCTGCGATGCCCGCCCCCATAACGCCGCCCACAATCGAATGGGTCGTCGAGACCGGCGCACCCACCCATGTGGCGAGGTTGATCCACAGAGCCGACGATAAAAGAGCCGCCATCATCGCCCAGATAAAGATCCCAGGACCAGATACGCTTTCGGGCGAGACGATTCCCTTTGAAATGGTCGAGACAACGTCACCGCCGGCCAAGAGCGCGCCAGCACTCTCGAAAATCGCCGCAATGACGATCGCACCACCCATGGTGAGGGCCTTGGCACCCACGGCGGGGCCCATATTGTTGGCCACATCATTGGCGCCGATGTTGAGGGCCATATAGGCCCCGACCGCCGCGGCAAGAACCACGATCCAACGGGTGTTTTCTTCACCGAACAGAACCGTCGCGATCAGCGATGCCACCACCACGAAGACCAGCGAGATACCGAGACCAACCATCGGCTTCGATATGTATGTCGTCGCGCTTTCCAGTGCGGCGATGCGCCCGAGGTCACGATCCAGCGTTTTCCAATGATGGCTCGGTTGATTGTTGTCGGTCATCCCCAGTTCCCCGTTTTGGTGGGCGGCAGCCCCTCGAGCAGCAGGAGAGCGAATCTCCCTTGGCCAGTGCCCTACCCTTGCGCCACCTCAAATTCAAAGAGAAACCCCGGCAAGCCACATCTTGAGCCGTCCCTGAGGCAATCTCACCTCAATTCACAGGCAGGTGACGACCGCCTGACAGCGCTAGACACAGACATAGGGCATGCCCATATCATGGAGCCCAAACGCAGGAGAGTTCATGCCGCGCTATTTCAAAGATCCGGACGCCATCGCCAAGCTCGACGCCGAAGAATTCCGTGTGACCCAGAAAAATGGGACCGAACGCGCCTGGACAGGCAAGTTATTGGACAACAAGGCGGCGGGCATCTACGTCGATATCGTTTCCGGCGAGCCGCTCTTCGCCTCCTCCGACAAATACGAATCCGGCTGTGGCTGGCCGAGTTTTACGCGGCCTATCGAGCCGGCCAATGTCGCCGAACTGACCGACCGCTCCTATGGAATGGTCCGGACCGAAGTCCGCTCGACCCACGGCGATAGCCACCTCGGCCACGTCTTCCCCGATGGCCCGCAGGATCGGGGCGGTTTGCGCTATTGCATCAACTCGGCGTCTCTGCGCTTCATTCCGCGTGAGAAGATGGAGGCCGAAGGCTATGGCGACTATCTCGATCAGGTGAAGGAGGCCTAGCATGACACAGAAGACAGCAATTCTCGCGGGCGGATGTTTCTGGGGAATGCAGGATCTGATCCGAAAGCTTCCGGGTGTGATAAAGACACGCGTCGGTTACACTGGCGGTGATGTGGCCAATGCCACCTACCGCAACCACGGCACCCATGCCGAGGGGATCGAGATCATCTTTGATGATGCGGTGATCAGCTATCGGCAGATTCTGGAATTCTTCTTCCAGATCCATGATCCAACCACGCTGAACCGGCAGGGCAACGACCTCGGCATCTCTTACCGCTCGGGCATCTATTATCTCGACGAAGAGCAGCACGCCGTGGCGCTTGATACGATCGCGGATGTGGATGCCTCTGGTCTTTGGCCGGGCAAGGTCGTCACCGAAGTGAAGCCCGCTGGCCCCTTCTGGGAGGCCGAGCCCGATCATCAGGATTATCTGGAGCGGTTCCCGAACGGTTATACCTGCCACTTCGCGCGGCCCGGCTGGGTCTTGCCCAAGCGCAAGAGCGCCTAGCCGCGGAAGCCGGTCGCGATTACGAATTTCTCGGAACTATCCGACCGGCTCGCCGGCGGCTTGACGTTGGCGACCTTATCGAAGCGCTGTTTCAAGAGCTTCTGCAACTCGCCTTCGGCACCGCCCGCAAGAACCTTGGCGACAAAGGTGCCACCAGGGGTCAGAACGTCGAAAGCAAAATAGGCGGCCGCCTCGCAAAGCGCGATGATGCGATTGTGGTCGGTCTGCTTGTGGCCAGAGCTGGCGGCAGCCATGTCTGACATCACTACGTCCGCCGTCCCGCCCAGCCATTCCTTGACCTGTTCGTCGGCATTTTCTTCTAAGAAATCGAGCTGGTGAATCTCGGCCCCCGCAATCGGTTCGACCTCTTGCAGATCAACCCCAAGCACTTTGCCAATCGCCTTGCCCGATTTCTCGCCAAGCGCGTTGACCCGTTTGACCGCCACCTGACACCAGCCACCGGGCGCGCAGCCGAGATCGACAACGCGGGCGCCCGGCACGAGGAAGCGGTACTTGTCGTCAAGTTCGAGGATCTTGAAGGCGGCGCGGCCGCGATAGCCTTCAGCCTTGGCCAGCTTCACGTAAGGGTCATTCAGCTGGCGTTGCAGCCAACGGGTCGACGACAGCGTGCGCCCACGCGCCGACTTGACCTTCACGGTCAGGTCGCGCTGGCCGCGGCCAGAGGTATTCTTTGTGGGTTTCTTCACCATGGCCCGCCTTTATCCTCAAAGCGGAGGGTCTTCCAAGACCCCGTCTGCGCTCATCTGAGCATAAAGCAGCCCCTCGCGTAGCCCCCGGTCGGCGACAGACATCCGATCCGTCGGCCAAATCCGCATCAAGGCTTGAAGGATCGCCGCGCCCGACATGATGAGCGTCTGCCTATCCTTGCCGATCCGCGGATCGGCGCGGCGGCCGGCCGGGCCAAGAGCCAGATAGTTGCGGATCACCGTGTCGATCTGGTCCGAGGTCATCCGAAGGCCATCAACCTTAGTCCGATCATAGCGTTTGAGGCCAAGGTGGCTCGCCGCCACGGTCGTGACCGTGCCGCTGGTGCCAATGATCTGGAAGCCATCCCGCACCTGTTCAGCCGAATAGGGCGAGAATTTCGAGAGGTTCTCTTCGAAATACCAACTCATGAGCGCAAATCGCGCCGCATCATCTTCGACATCGACAAACTGGTCGCGCAGAGTTGCCACACCGAGCGGCACGGAGATCCAGTCGACCACGCGTGCGGCCGCCATGTCATTGGGTTCCTGCACAAAGCCGCGATGGAGCCGCATGATCGCGCCCGGACGCTCGGCCGCCGGAACGGCTGTTAGATCAATCCACACAAGCTCGGTCGAGCCACCGCCGATATCAACGACCAAAAGCTGCTCAGTCTTGGGGGAAACAAGCGGCGCACAGGAGATTACCGCAAGCCGCGCCTCTTCCTCGGGGGTGATGACTTCAAGCGTGAGCCCCGCTTCGCGGCGAATCTGCTGAATGAACTGAGCACCGTTCTTGGCACGCCGGCAGGCCTCGGTCGCCACGAGACGCATCTTCGTGACGTTATGGCGGCTGAGCTTTTGCCGGCAGATTCGCAGCGCGTTGATGGTGCGGTTCATCGAGGCGCGGCTGAGCTTGCCGGTGCTTTCGAGCCCTTGCCCGAGCTGCACCGACTTGGAAAAGCTGTCGACGACCTGAAACTGACTGCCCTTGGGTTGGGCAATCAGCATCCGGCAACTATTCGTGCCCAAATCCAGAGCCGCATAGAGCGGCCCGTGTTCGGACTTATGAGGCGCGGGGCTCTCGACCGCTTCCGGGAACGCGCCCGCACCATCGGGACGCATGGGCGTCATAAGTCACGCCCTCCATTTCGTGTTGGCTTCAACCTATGCCCCGCGACCTTTCGGCGCAAGGGCTGGTCGCCTTCGAACCGCGTCGGAATGGCTGAAACCGCGCGGCGGGATGCCGCTTGCGGGTCGATGTTGCTTTCCGGTCGGTCGCTCCATATTCCCACCATGTCGAAAATCGACCCTGTGTCGCTTTTGGACCGAGATAGAAGCGAGCAGGAATGAAGGAATCACCATGCCCGACGTCACCATCGTTTACTGGCGCGATATTCCGGCTCAGGTCATTGTGGGCCCGGGCCGTCGCGGCGCAAAAGCCCCCCTGCCCGAGCGCTTCGAGCAGGCCATCGATCGTGCCGCCATGAAGGTTGGCGCCTCCGACACCGACGCCTATCTCGCCGAATGGCGTAGGGGCGAGCCCTACCCGATGGAGGGCGATGCCGCCGAGATCGCCGCTGCCGAAGCGGCCCGGATCGACAGGGAATATGACAAGGAGCGCCTCATCGCGCTTATCGCAAATGACGGCCGGGCCTGATCGCCCCGCCATGACAGATCGCATCAAGGAGGCCATCGTGTCGCTGCTCCCCTTCCTGAAGAAGAAAGAAACCGCCGCTGTTTCGACGGCCTCGCCCGCGCTCGAAGCCTTCCTGAAAGGCTATTCGATCGAGGTGATGCCGCGCACCGCCGAGAAGGTCGAGGATTTCCGCGAGCTTCTGCCCAAGGGAACCCGCGTCTATATCGCCAATATCGAGTTCCCGATTGAGGATATGGTCGCTACTGCCAAGCGCCTGAAAGACGAAGGCTTCGAGCCGATGCCGCACTTTCCGGCGCGGATCATCAAGGACAAGGCCATGTTGGCCGACTGGCTGGCTCGCTATCAGGGCGAGGCTGGCGTTTCCGAGGGCCTCATCATCGCTGGCAATCCGGCCCAGCAGCTTGGCGAGTTTGACTCGTCGATGCAGCTTCTCGAAACCGGCCTCTTCGACAAGGCGGGCTTCAAGCGCTTGCATATCGCGGGCCACCCCGAGGGCAACAAAGACATCGATCCTGATGGGTCCGACAAGAACGTGATGGACGCGCTGCGCTGGAAACAGAAGTTCAGCGAAACCACCGACGCCAAGATGGCGCTTGCGACCCAGTTCTGCTTCGAGGCCAAGCCCGTCATCGCTTGGGCCAAAGCCCTGAAGGATGCGGGAATTGATCTGCCGATCCACATCGGCGTGGCCGGTCCCGCGAAGCTCCAGACCCTCATCAAATTTGCCATGGCCTGCGGCGTTGGTCCCTCGCTGCGCGTTCTGCAGAAGCGGTCGATGGATGTGACCAAGCTCCTCCTGCCCTATGAGCCGGACGAGTTCCTGAACGAACTGGCCGCACACGCCGCCAAGACCCCCGACTTCAACATCGAAC
>JBFEXG010000168.1:0-5489 GCA_041546005.1 Paracoccaceae bacterium | reverse complement strand
GCGAGAACTCCATCTACCACAACAACGCCATCCACACCTGGTATGTTAACGAACAAGGGATCGCCGAAAATGTTGAAATTTCTTAAGATTTTCGTGCCCGCAGGCACCGGCGTCGCCTCGGTTCTGGCGCTCGCCTATGTCGCTGCCGACCAGTTCGTGATCGACCTTCCCGCCCCGGTCCGCGAGATGATCGCGGTCCAACCGGCGATGGCTCAGGAAGCCCCCGCTGCCGAGGCCGCTCAGGTCGAGGTGGTTGTGGCTTCGGCCGGCGCCGCCGCTGCGTCGCTTGCCGGTGGCTATGGCATCGGTCGCGAAGCGATGGCTGAGGAAGTGGCCGCTTGGGATACCGATATCCGCCCCGATGGCCTCGGCCTTCCGGTCGGTTCGGGCGATGTGCTGACCGGTGAAGAGCTCTTCATCGAGAAGTGCTCCATGTGTCACGGTGAATTCGGTGAGGCCGTCGGCCGCTGGCCGGTTCTGTCGAACGGCTACGGCACCCTGACCCACAAGGATCCGGTCAAGACCATCGGCTCCTATTGGCCCTATCTGTCGACCGTCTATGATTACGTCCAGCGCGCGATGCCCTTCGGCGAAGCCGCCTCGCTCAGCAACGACGAGACCTACGCGATCGTCGCGTATCTGATGTATGTCAACGATCTGGTGGATGAAGAGTTTGTCCTGTCGAACGAGAACTTCACCGAAGTGCGCCTCGTGAACGAAGACAACTTCTTCATGGACGACCGCATGGAGACCGAAATCCCGCTCTTTACGCAGGAAGCCTGTATGGTGGATTGCAAGGAAACGGTCGAGATCACCATGCACGCCTCGATGCTTGATGTGACCCCGGACAGCGGTGTTGTTCGCGCACAGCCGGCCGCCGAAGGCACTGCCGAAACTGCTCCGGAAGCTGCTCCTGAAGCGGCCCCGGTTGCTGAAGAAGCCGCCGCTCCGGCCGAGGCCGGTGGCGTCGACATGGCGCTCATCGAAGACGGTGAAGGTGTGTTCAAGAAGTGCCGCGCCTGCCACCAGGTTGGTGAGGGTGCTGTCAACCGCTCGGGCCCGCAGCTCAACGGTCTGATCGGTCGCACCATCGGTTCGGTTGAAGGCTTTGGCTATTCCAACGTCTTCAACGACGCCAACGCAGCTGGCCAAGTCTGGACCGAAGAATCGCTCTCGGCGTTCCTCGAAAACCCCAAGGGCGTGATGTCGGGCACCAAGATGTCCTTCGCAGGCCTGCGCTCGGCGGACGATAGGGCGGCCTTGCTGGCCTACCTCCAGCACGCCAGCAACTAGGTTCCAAAGCACCCGGCCCCAAAAGGGCCGGGTGCCTCGCTTTTGGGCCTGATCTAGATCAAGGTGGTCAGGCGACACACCGCACATAAGCGGGATAGATCTCGGGAGGATCCGTCATGACCAAAGCTTTTCTGACTGCACTAATGATCGGAACCGCGCTTCCGGCCGCCGCCGACATAGCGACCACCTATGCCTTCGATGGTAGCTTCGACGACGCGACCTTCAGCCTCGAGAGCGCGATCGTCGGCCGCGGCCTCGTGATCGACTGGGTGAGCCACTCGGGCGAGATGCTCAACCGCACTGCCGCCGATGTAGGCAGCGACGTGGTGATCTTTGACGCCGCCGATATCTTCATGTTCTGCTCGGCCTCGCTTTCGCGCGAGGTCATGGAAGCCGATTTCATGAATATCGCCTTCTGCCCCTATGCGATCTTCGTCTACGAGCGCGAAGGCGAGGTGGTGATCGGCTATCGCAACATGCCCGAAGGCGAGATGCAGAAGGTGCAAACCCTGCTCGACGACATCGCCCGCGAAGCCGCCGATCAATAAGGGCCCTGCATGGATTATCAGACGTTCTTCCGCACCGAGCTCGACCGGCTGAAAGCCGGCGGCAACTATCGCGTCTTTGCCGATCTGGAACGGCACAGAGGGGCCTTCCCCAGCGCCGACAACCACGTCGGCCAAGCGGTGCGGAAAGTGACGATCTGGTGCTCGAACGATTATCTCGGGATGGGCCAACATCCCGAGGTCGTCGCCGCCATGCACGCCGCGATCGACCAGTCGGGCGCCGGGGCAGGGGGCACCCGCAACATCAGCGGCACCAACCATCACCACGTTCTGCTCGAGCGCGAACTGGCCGACCTGCACGGCAAGGAAGCAGCACTTCTTTTCACCTCGGGCTATGTCTCGAACTGGGCCACCCTCGGCACCCTCGGCGCCAAGATCCCCGGCCTCGTGATCCTGTCCGACGCGCTCAACCACGCCTCGATGATCGAAGGGATCCGCCATTCCAAGGCCGAGCGGATCATCTGGAAGCACAACGACCTCGAAGACCTCGAGCGCCACCTTGCCGCGCTGCCCGAGGACAAGCCCAAGCTCATCGCCTTTGAAAGCGTCTATTCGATGGACGGCGATATCGCCCCCATCCGCGAGATATGCGATCTGGCCGACCGCTACGGCGCCATGACCTATCTCGACGAGGTTCATGCCGTGGGCATGTATGGCCCGCGCGGCGGCGGCATTGCCGAGCGCGAAGGGCTGATGGACCGGATCACCGTGATCGAAGGCACCATTGGAAAGGCGTTTGGCGTGGTCGGCGGCTATATCGCCGCGAGCGCCGATCTGGTGGATTTCGTCCGCTCCTTCGCCTCGGGGTTCATCTTCACGACTGCGCTGCCGCCCGCCGTGGCCGCCGGCGCCTGCGCCTCGATCCGGCACCTCAAGGCCTCGAGCGCCGAACGTAGCGCCCAGAAAGAGCGCGTGGCCGAGGTTCGCGCCCGCCTCGACGCCGCCGGCATCCCGCATATCCCGAACCCCAGCCACATCATTCCCGTGATGGTGGGCGATGCGGCCAAGTGCAAATACCTCTCCGATATCCTGATGGACCGGCACGGGATCTATATCCAGCCGATCAACTATCCGACCGTGCCCAAAGGCACCGAGCGCCTGCGGATCACCCCCGGCCCCCTCCATAGCGCCGAGGACGTCGAACGCCTCGTCACCGCGCTTGAAGAGCTCTGGGCGCATTGCCAGCTCTCCAGAATGCCAATGGCCGCGCAATAGCGCGGCCATCGCATTTTCGTATGTCTTGAAACCTCAGAACGCCGCGAAGCGATAGCCGGTCTCGGTCCGCTCGGCTTTGCCGATGCCGGGGTAGGGCAGGTGATAACCGATGAGGGCCTTGCCGCTGTCGGCGAGGTGGCTCAGAAGTGCGGCCCGCGTAGTGGCGCCGGTCGATTGATCCTGATCCGACCCCGATGGCCAGAGCGGCTGCTCAAAGGCAAGGTGATGGTTGCCGATGGTGTCGCCAAGGATCATCAGCTGCTGATCGCCCTGCGCGATGTCGAACACCATGTGGCCCGGCGTATGACCCGGCTGCAAAAGCCCGGTGATCCCCGGCAATAGCTCGGTACCGTTCTCAAAGACCTCAAGCTGCCCCTCGATCGCCGTGAGATAGCGCAGGGCACCGGCGGCGAAAGACTGACGCTCGGGGCTGATTGTGTTGACGGTGTTAGGATCCAGCCAATAGTCGCGCTCGGTCAGGCCGATCATGTGGCGGGCGTTGGTGAAGATCGGCTCGTCGAAGTCGTCGAGCACGCCCCAGAGGTGATCGGGATGGCCGTGGGTGAAGATCACATGGGTGATCTCGTCAGGGGCAACCCCAAGCGCCTCGAGCGCCTCGCCAAGACGGCCTGCGCTCGATTGGAAATTCGCGCCCGCGCCCACATCGAACAGCACCGTGTTCTCGCCATCGCGCAGAAGCGTCACGTTGCAATCGGGGGTGAATTGCTCGGTCCCGAGGTCATAGCGGGCGAGGATCGCCGCCGCTTCCTCGGCCGGCAGATCGCCCACCACCATGCTGCCCGGCAACACGAGGTTGCCATCGCTCAGCGTATCGATCTGATAGCCGCCTACGGTCACGCTCGCCTGCGCCCAGACCGGCACAAGCCCGCCTGCCGCCGCGACAGCCGCGCCGCCCTGTTTCATGAAAGTCCGACGTGTCACGCGCATGATGAGGCTCCCTCTCTCATATTCAACTTTCGTGATCTGTAATCCCATCCTAGCACATTTGCGAGTCCAATTCTGTAGGCAACGGTATTCAACCGTATGCCGAAAGGGGCTTGCCGCAGGCGGGGCGAATCCACTAAAGCGAGGATGTGCGACGGGAGAACTGGACCCGCCAGTGCCGAAGGAGCAACCGCCCCGGTAAACTCTCAGGCAAACGGACCGACGCACATCTAGAACTCTGGAGAGAGGCGCACCAGCGCACGCCGAAGGGATAACGATCTCAGGCGAAAGGACAGAGGGGGCATCGCAGAGCGGGCGCAAGCACGCGACGATGCCGGACGGTCATGCACCACCGGTGATACTGGAGGAACGATGACCGAGCTGAAGCGCACCCCGCTTTACGACCTGCACCTCGAGCTTGGGGCCAAGATGGTCCCCTTTGCTGGCTACGAGATGCCCGTGCAATACCCGATGGGCGTCATGCAGGAACACCTGCACACCCGCGCCAAGGCCGGGCTTTTCGATGTGAGCCACATGGGCCAGATCATCCTACGGGCCAAGTCGGGCAATACCGCCGACGCGGCCCTCGCCCTCGAAAGCCTCGTGCCGGTCGATATCCTCGGCCTGAAAGAGGGGCGCCAGCGCTATGCCCTTTTCACCAATGACGAGGGCGGCATCCTCGACGATCTGATGGTCGCCAATCGCGGCGATCATCTCTTCCTTGTCGTCAACGCCGCCTGCAAAGAGGCCGATGCCGAGCATCTGGCCGCCCACCTCTCGGGCGCTTGCGAGATCGAGGTCATCACCGACCGCGCCCTCCTTGCCCTGCAAGGCCCCGACGCCGAGGCCGCCCTTGCGGCCCTTGTGCCCGCCGTGGCCGATATGGCCTTCATGGACGTGATCATCGCCCCTTCCGCCTTTGGCGAGTTGTGGATTTCCCGTTCGGGCTATTCCGGCGAGGATGGCTACGAGATTTCCGTGGCCAGCGATCAGGCTGTGGCGCTCACCCGCGCCCTTCTGGCCGATGAACGCGTGGCCCCCATCGGCCTTGGTGCGCGCGATTCCTTGCGCCTTGAAGCCGGCCTCTGCCTCTATGGCTCCGATCTCGACACCACAACAACCCCCGTCGAAGCCGCGCTCAACTGGGCCGTGCAGAAAGCCCGCCGCGCCGGTGGCGCCCGCGAAGGCGGCTTCCCTGGCGCCGCCCGCATTCTTGGCGAGCTGGCCTCCGGCCCCGCCCGCCTGCGCATCGGCCTTCTGCCCGAGGGCCGCGCGCCGATGCGCGCCGAGACCCCGCTTTTCGCCTCGGAAACCGGTGGAGAGCCGATCGGCACCGTGACCTCCGGCGCCTTCGGCCCTTCGATCGGGCGGCCCATGTCGATGGGGTATATTTCCACAGAACATTCCGCCGCCGGCACCCAAATCTGGGGTGAAGTGCGTGGCAAAAGACTTCCCGCGGTGGTAACCGCG
>JBFEXG010000209.1:0-4394 GCA_041546005.1 Paracoccaceae bacterium | reverse complement strand
TCTGAGGCGACGGCGAGTATATTGCCGCTTCCTTTGCAGGGGGACCGTTATGGCCGGAGTTACCGTCGGGATCATCATGGGCAGCCAGTCTGACTGGGCCACGATGAAGAACGCTGCCGATATGCTTGATGAGCTGGGCATCGCCTACGAGAAAAAGATCGTCTCGGCGCATCGCACGCCCGATAGGCTCTGGGACTATGGCAAGACCGCTGCAAGCCGCGGCCTCAAGGTGATTATCGCAGGCGCCGGGGGTGCGGCGCATCTGCCCGGCATGATGGCCTCGAAAACCCGCATTCCGGTGATCGGGGTGCCGGTTCAGACCAAGGCGCTTTCGGGCGTCGACAGCCTCTATTCGATCCTGCAGATGCCCAAGGGTTTCCCTGTGGCCACCATGGCGATCGGCGCTGCTGGTGCGTCGAACGCGGGCCTGATGGCCGCGGCGATCCTTGCCAACGAAGACGCGGGCATCGCCGCACGGCTGGATGCATGGCGCGAAGCCCTCTCCGCCTCGATCCCGGATGAGCCGCAAGATGACTGATCGGCTCGCGCCCGGCGCTACTATCGGCATTCTCGGCGGCGGCCAGCTGGGCCGGATGCTTTCCGTCGCGGCCTCGCGCCTTGGCTTCATAACCCATATCTACGAGCCCGGCGCCAACCCGCCCGCCGGACAGGTGGCCCACGCCGTGACCACTGCGCCCTACGAGGACGAAGCCGCGCTCCGCGCCTTTGCCGCCTCGGTCGATGTGATCACCTACGAGTTCGAGAACATCCCCACGAGCGCCCTCGATATCCTCGAAGCGATCCGCCCGATCCGCCCCGGCCGCACCGCGCTGGCCGTGTCGCAGGACCGCCTTTCTGAAAAGGCCTTCCTGCGCGATCTCGGGCTGATGACCGCGCCCTTTGCCGATGTCGCCTCCGAGGCCGATCTGACCGCCGCGCTCCAGACCATCGGCGCACCCGCGATCCTCAAAACCCGCCGCTTTGGCTATGACGGCAAGGGGCAGGCGCGGATCAAGGCCTTGGACGATGCCGCCGCGGCCTATGCCGATATGGCCGGCGCGCCCTCGATCCTTGAGGGTTTTGTCAACTTCAGCCACGAGGTCTCGGTGATCGGGGCGCGGGCGCTCAACGGCTCGGTCGCCTGTTTCGATCCGGGCGAGAACGTGCACCTCAACGGCATTCTGCACACCACCACCGTGCCCGCGCGGCTCTCGCCCTCGCAGCGGTCGGACGCCATCCTGATTGCCGCCAAGATCCTCAACGCGCTGGATTATGTGGGCGTCATAGGGGTCGAATTGTTCGTCACCGCCGAGGGCCTCGTCGTCAACGAGATCGCCCCGCGCGTGCACAATTCCGGCCACTGGACCCAGAACGGCTGTGTCATCGACCAGTTCGAACAGCACATCCGCGCCGTGGTGGGCTGGCCCTTGGGTGACGGCAGCCGCCATTCCAATGTGGTGATGGAAAACCTGATCGGTGAAGACGTGGCCCGCATCCCGCAGATCGCCGAGACCTGCACAGCGATCCACCTCTACGGCAAGG
This sequence comes from Paracoccaceae bacterium, assembly GCA_041546005.1. Classification (GTDB taxonomy): domain Bacteria; phylum Pseudomonadota; class Alphaproteobacteria; order Rhodobacterales; family Rhodobacteraceae; genus RFZI01. The sequence goes on along the minus strand of JBFEXG010000209.1, from coordinate 2,852 downwards.
CCGAGGCCAAGCCGGGCCGCAAGATGGGGCATATCAACCGAATCGTCGGGCCTGCGAAGGGCTAGAAGAAGCCGATCACAAGGCTTCGGATCGTCATGTCGTGATCGAACCGGCCCTCTTCGAGGAACAGCAACACCTCGGCAATCGCAATGGGATCGATCATCATGAAGGTATGGGTCACCCCCAAAACGAGATGATCGCGCATCCCCTCTAGGCGGGTCGTTTCAACCGATACCTTCCCGTCGTCGGGCCCTTCGATCAGCCTTGAGAAGACCGGGTTGATCGACCGATCCCCGGCAATGATCCCCACGTCATAAGACGGAAAGCCAAGCTCGCTCGCAATGCCGCTTGGTGCCGTGGAAAGCTCAAGCCCCGCGGGGCCATTGACCCACTGGAACGGCTCCCACTCCCCGAAGATATCAACCAGCTCCGAGCCGCGATTGGGCGGACCCATCATCACCACGCGGCCCATGTTTTCAGGGCGGTTATGGGTCAGCCAGAGCCTTGCCAGAATCCCGCCCATCGAATGCGTGACGAAGTTCACCCGCCTCTTGCCGCAGGCCGCCACATCTTCGGCAACCCAGCTCTGAACGAGCTCTTCGATCGTGTAATCGCGCGAGGGATAGCCCGAGTTGACGACGAAATACCCCGCCCGCTCGAGCACAAGCTGCAAGGGCGTCATCGAATATTCGCTACGCGCAAGGCCATGCAGCAGCACAACGCAATCCTCGTCGGGATTAACGGCGAAGGCAGGTGTGGCAAAGCCGAAGGCGGCGATAAGGGCAAGGATGCGGGCCAACATGGGCCTCAGATAACATCGAATTGCGAACTTGCCACGGCAGGCTTGAATGACCTCACGTCAGACGGCAGGTTGGCGCCTATGAGTTCCAAGCCCCGCCCTCCCCGCCTTGCAGTCCGCGGCATCGTCATGCGCGAGGGGCGGCTTCTTCTGGTCAACGCGTGGAAGGGCAAGGATCACATCTGGTGCGCCCCCGGCGGCGGCGTCGAGCCGCATAGCAGCCTGCCCGACAACCTCGCCCGCGAGATCCATGAAGAGACGGGGCTGACGGTGCGGGTTGGTGCGCCCTGCCTCGTCAACGAATTCCACGACCCCGACCACGATTTCCATCAGGTCGACGTCTATTTCCGCTGCACCCTGATCGCCGGCGATCCCGAGGGCGACTGGACCGACCCCGAAGGCATCGTCTCGATGCGCCGCTGGGTCACGCGTGCGGAAATGGCGGCGCTGACGGTGAAGCCCGACAGCCTCGCCGCCGTGGCGTGGAAAGACCCGGGCGCGCCCGCCTATGATCCGCTTGAGCCTATCCTGCGATGATCCGCCCCCTCGATCCCGTGGCCGACCGCGCCGCCGTCTGGGCCTTCTGGGATAGCTGCCGCGATTTCTCCGAGATGGAGCGCGGGCTGACCGATCATGCGCGCCAGACCGAGGGCTTCTTCCACGATGCGCCACCGAATGCCGATCCTGCGAAGCGGATACGGCTGGGGGTGTTTGACGAGGATCGCCTTGTCGGCGTCGCCAGCGTCGATTTCGGTTTCCCCGAAGCCACAGACGGCTACATCGGCCTTCTGGCCTTTGCAGAGGACGCACGCGGCGGCGGGCTTGGGCCGCAGGTCTTGGCGCATATCGAGGCCGAGGCCCGCCACCGAGGCGCTGAGCGGCTCTATGTCGGCGTCCTGATCGCCAATGTGAAAGGCCGCGCCTTCTGGGAACGGGAGGGGTTCTCGGCCGCCCTGCCTCCGCGAGAGATTACTATCGGCTCAAAAACGCAACTGGCGCAGCGATTGGTGAAAGAGCTGCCCTAGCGCTTGGGCATCAGCGATAGAGCGATACCGCCAAGTACGAGGACGGTGGCGATAATAAGCTTCGCGCCAAACGGTTCGGCCAGCAGGACCGCCCCGCCCAGCGCAGCGATCACCGGCGCGCTCAGCTGCGCCACCGCCGCGCGGGTTGCCCCGAGGCTCGGCAGGATCGCATACCAGAGAGCATAGCCAAGGCCGCTCGTTACCGCGCCAGACAGGATGGCAAGGGCGGTTCCCGAGGCTGGCAGTTCAAAGGGCGCGACAAAGAGGAGAAGCGCCACGATCGGCACCGACACCACGAGATTGGCGGCGGTCAGAGCCAGCGGATCCTTCGCGCCCCGCCCTTTCAACGAATAGATGCCCCAGCCAAAGGCCGCCGCCGCCATGAAGGCGATCTCAAGCCCCGGATAGTCCGCCGCACCGCGCGGCCAGACGAGGTAGGCAAGGCCCGCGAGCGACACGGCCGCCCCGATCCAGCGCCGCAGCGGGATGGCTTCGCCACCGATCAGGGCTCCGCCAAACATCGTCAGCTGCACGCCGCCAAAGAGGATGAGCGCCCCGATCCCCGCGTCGAGCCGGCCATAGGCCAGCGAGAAACCAATGAGGTAGAGTGAAAGCGCGCCAGCCCCGACCAGGCGGCCAGACCAATCCGAGAGCGGCAGCTTCCGCCCCCGCGCCGCCACCAGCGCCCAAAGAACGACCGCCCCGGAAAGCGCGCGGACAATGGCAAAACTTTCGGGCGGCATCCCGTAATGCCCGACCGCCATCCGGTTGAGCACCGAATTGGCGGCGAAGGCCGTCATGGTCAGGGTTGTCAGAAGAAAGAGGCGCATGGGGGTTTGGTGCGCCCGCGCACTTCACAAAGCAAGGAAATTCAGGTCAAAGCCCCGCGAAGGACGAGGGATAGATGAGCGTCTTTTCCGGTGCATCGCTACCGGGTCCTGCAAGGAGCAAGTGCTCCTTGGGATAGGCGGACGTCAACTTTGCCGCCCGCGCCGCGCTGAAACCGGCGCGCTCATAGAAAGGCACCG
>JBFEXG010000151.1:0-6082 GCA_041546005.1 Paracoccaceae bacterium | reverse complement strand
TGATGGGCCGCGATGCCCGCTATATCCCCGGCTGGGATTGCCACGGCCTTCCCATCGAATGGAAGATCGAAGAGCAATACCGCGCCAAGGGCCAGAACAAGGATGACGTGGATGTCGTGGCCTTCCGTCAGGAATGCCGCAAGTTCGCCGAGGGTTGGGTCGATATCCAGCGCGAGGAGTTCAAGCGCCTCGGCGTGACCGGCACTTGGGATCGCCCCTACCTGACGATGGATTTCCACGCCGAGCGGGTGATCGCCGAGGAATTCATGAAGTTCCTGATGACCGGCACGCTCTATCAGGGATCGAAGCCCGTCATGTGGTCGCCGGTCGAAAAGACCGCGCTCGCCGAGGCCGAGATCGAATACCACGACCACAAGAGCCACACGATCTGGGTGCCGTTCAGGGTCACCAACGGGGCAGGCGATCTGGCCGGTGCTGCCGTGGTGATCTGGACAACCACGCCGTGGACGATCCCCTCGAACAAGGCTGTCGCCTACAACCCGTCGATCGACTACGGGCTCTATGAAGTCACCGGCTGCCCCGACGAAAGCTGGGTCAAGGTGGGCGATCATTTCGTCTTTGCCGACGCGCTGGCCGAGGACAGCCTTTCCAAGGCGCGGCTCGAGGCCTCGATGTGGCGCCGGGTGCGTTCGGTGAGCGGCGAAGAACTGACTGGCCTGATGCTTGCCCACCCCTTCCATGGCCTCGAAGGCGCAGACGGCTTTTGGGACTATGACGTTCCAATGATCGACGGCGAGCACGTCACCGACGACGCCGGCACCGGCTTTGTCCACACCGCGCCGAGCCATGGTGCCGACGACTACGACTGTTTCGTCAAGCGCGGCTGGCAGGACCGGATGACCCACAACGTGGGCGAAGAGTCCGAATTCCTGCCGCATGTGCCCTTCTTTGCCGGCAAGCGCGTCTTTGACGCCAAGGGTAAAGAGGCCGACGCCAATGCCGCGGTGATCGAAAAGCTGGTCGAAGCGGGCGGGATCATTGCCCGTGGCCGCGTCACCCACAGCTATCCGCATTCGTGGCGGTCGAAGGCTCCGGTCATCTTCCGCAACACGCCGCAGTGGTTTGCCGCCATCGACCGCGAGGTGGGCGACGGACAGGATGCCTATGGCAAGACGATCCGTGAGCGCGCGCTGACCTCGATCGACAAGCTGGTGGAATGGACGCCGGTCGCCGGCCGCAACCGCCTATACAACATGATCGAAGCGCGGCCCGATTGGGTCTTGTCGCGCCAGCGCGCCTGGGGCGTGCCGCTGACCTGTTTCACCAAGAAGGGCGCGCTGCCGACCGACGTGGATTTCCTGCTGCGCGATCCGCAGGTCAACGCCCGCATCGTCGCGGCCTTCGAGGCCGAGGGCGCCGATTGCTGGTATGTCGAGGGTGCGAAAGAGCGGTTCCTCGGCGGTATCGTCAATCCCGAGGACTATAACCAAGTCTTTGATATCCTTGACGTCTGGTTTGATTCCGGTTCGACCCATGCCTTCGTTCTGCGCGATCGCGAGGATGGCTCGGAAGACGGCCTCGCCGATGTCTACCTCGAAGGCACCGACCAGCACCGCGGCTGGTTCCATTCCTCGATGCTTCAGGGCTGCGGCACCATCGGCCGTGCGCCCTATCGCGGGGTGGTGACCTGCGGCTTCACGCTCGACGAGAAGGGCATGAAGATGTCCAAATCGCTCGGCAACATCATCGCGCCCGACAAGGTCATCAAGCAATACGGCGCCGATATCCTGCGCCTCTGGGTGGCCCAGACCGACTATACGGTGGATCAGAGGATCGGCGACGAGATCCTCAAAGGTGTGGCCGACAGCTATCGCCGCCTTCGCAATACCATGCGGTATATGCTCGGCAGTCTTGCCGATTTCACTGAAGCCGACCGCGTTGCTCCTGCGGAAATGCCCGAGCTTGAGCGCTGGGTTCTGCATCGTCTGGCCGAACTCGATGAGACCGTCCGCAAAGGCTATGCTTCCTATGATTTCCAAGGGGTCTTCTCGGCCGTCTTCAATTTCGCGACCGTCGATCTTTCGGCGTTCTACTTCGATATCCGCAAGGATGCGCTCTATTGCGATGGCGATACGCCGCGCCGCCGTGCAGCGCGGACGGTGCTCGATATCCTGTTCCACCGCCTGACCACATGGCTCGCGCCGATCCTCGTCTTCACTATGGAAGAGGTCTGGCTCGAGCGGTTCCCCGGCGAGGCATCGTCTGTGCATCTGGTCGATATGCCTGAGACGCCCGAAGGCTGGCGCGACGAGGCGCTGGCTGCCAAATGGGCAACCGTGCGCCGCGTGCGTCGTGTCGTGACCGGCGCGCTTGAAATCCAGCGGACCGACAAGGTGATCGGCGCCTCGCTCGAGGCGGCGCCGGTAGTTCATGTGGATGCGGCGACGGCGGCAATCCTCAAGACCGTCGCCTTCGACGATCTGTGCATCACCTCGGCGATCAACGTCACCACCGATCCAAGCCCCTCGGAGGCGTTCCGCCTACCGGAAGTTGATGGCGTGGGCGTTGTTTTCGAGATGGCCGAGGGCGAGAAATGCCAGCGCTGCTGGAAAATCCTGCCCGATGTCGGCACCCATTCGCACGCCGGCGTCTGCCATCGCTGCGACGAGGCCTTGGCATAGGCCGGAAAGTCCTTAAATCTGGTTATGGGGCCCCAAGGCCTCATAACCAGAGCAGGATTTCCCATGACCCGAGTTGACAAAAGCCTGATCCGCGAGCGGATGCTCGCCCTCGAAGCCGCCGATCTGGAGGCCGCCCGCGAGCAATACGAAGCCTATCTGAAGGATTCGCAGCTCGACGATCAGGAAGCCTTCACCACCGACGAGATCGCCGTGGCCCGCGAAACGGCGGATATCGCCCACGCGCTTGAAGGGCCTGCGGCGATCCACGAAGCCAAGATCGCCGCGATCCGCAAGATGGACTTTGGCCCCAAAGCCGAGGCCGAAGCCGGCGCTGTGGTGAGTTTCGGTGGCCGGAACTTCGTCCTCTCGGTCGCCACCGGAACGTTTGAAGCGGGCGGCCAGACATTCATGGGCATCGCCATGGACAGCCCTGTGGCGCAAAAGATTGCGGGCCTCGGCAAGGGCGACACGTTCGAGCAGAACGGCCGCGCCGTAAAGCTCAAAGATGTCTACTGACCAGCGCCGTTTCGGGCTGAATACCCCCACAGGGCCGATCATCGTCACGCTCGAGGGCGAGGCGGTGGCTGGCCTTGAGTGGGGCGATGCGCCCACCGCTGAGCCTGATGATGCGCTCGCGGCCGAAGTCGCCCGCCAGATCGAGGCATATTTCGACCGGCGATTGGACGCCTTCGATCTTCCGCTCAAGCCCGCCTCCGGCAATTTCGCGCAGGCCATGCGGCAGGCGATGATCGACATTCCCCTTGGCCGAACCCGAACCTATGGCGAGATTGCCCGCAATTTGGGCGTCACCGCTCAAGCGGTCGGGCAGGGATGCGGGGCAAACACCATTCCGATCATCGTTCCCTGCCACCGCGTCCTTGGACAATGTGGCCTTGGCGGGTTTTCCGGGGGGCAAGGGATCGAGACAAAGGTTGCCCTTTTACGACTTGAAGCGGCGGCATCCTTGCTGATTTGATGGGTTCAGTTGAGATTTCTCAACATGGAGCCCAGATGAGCCTGTTCGTTTTCCTAGCGGTCCTCGGCGCGGCGCTCTTGCACGCGACATGGAACGCTTTGATCAAGGTCGGCGCGTCAAAGATGACCGGCATGGTCATCATGACCGCGTTTCAGGGCTCGGCCGGCCTTCTCATCGCCTTGGGTCGTCCTGTGCCGGAAGGGACAGTCTGGCTGTGGCTTCTGGCATCAGGCGTTCTTCATGCGGCCTACAAGCTTTTCCTCGCCTATGCCTATGAGCACGGCGATCTAAGCCGGGTCTATCCGATTGCTCGCGGGGTCGCGCCTTTGATGGTGCTGATCTTGGGGGCGGTTCTTTTGTCCGACCAGATTTCCGCGCCCTCCTATGTTGGGATCGTGATCCTTGGCCTTGGCATTCTGATGATGGCAAACGGCGTTTTTGCCTCAGGCGAAAGCCGGAGGCTCCTGCCGTTCGCCCTTTTCTCGGCCATGGCGACGGCCGGATACTCTCTGGTCGACGGGATGGGGGCACGGGTCGCTGGCGATGCGGCGACCTTCGTCGCTTGGCTTTTCGCCTTCGACGCGGCACTGATGTTGCCGGTTGCGGTGGCCTTGCGGGGGCGGGCGATCTTTCGGGCGCCGCTGCGGTCTTGGGGCCTTGGCGCGCTTGCTGCCGCCGGTTCCTACGGCGCCTATGCGATTGCCGTCTGGGCGATGACCGAAGCGCCCATTGCGCTTGTGGCCGCGCTTCGGGAAACGTCGATCCTCTTCGCCGTAGCGATGGGGGCGTTCTTCTTCGGTGAAAGGCTCGACAGGGCCAAGATCGCGGCGGCTGTTCTGATCGCTGGCGGGGTGGTACTAACCCGTCTTTAGCCGTCGAGGCCGTAGATCAACTGTTGGATCGCTCCGGCGGCAAGAAGATAGACCGAGGTGATGATCAGGCCGTAATGTGCCCAGCTCTCTGGGTGAAAATCGACCCAAGCCGCCCAGCCTGCAAAAAAGGTCCAACCGAGGGCCATGGGAATGGTGATCATCCGCCAGCGCTGGGTCCGCATCGGATGAACAAAGCGCACCGGAACAAACATCGCCGCCGCCAGTAGAGCCACGAAAAACACGCTGACCCAGAAATTGGGCTGAAGGGCGAAGAGAACCAGCACCACCATGTTCCAGCATCCGGGAAAACCGGAGAAGGAATAACCCTTTGTTTTCATACGGCTATCTGCAAAATACATGGCCGATGTAAAGGTGATGATGATGATCGCAAACCAGCCCGTCCAACCCGGCAGAAGGCCTGATTTGAACAGGGCATAGGCCGGCACGAAGACATAGGTCAGATAGTCGATGATGAGGTCCAGAAGCACGCCGTCGAAGATCGGCGAGTTCTTCTTGACGTCATAGCGGCGGGCCAGAGGCCCATCGATGCCATCCACAAAGAAGGCCACAACGAGCCAGAGGAACATGAGGCTCCATTTCTCATCGACGGCGGCAAGCATCGCCAGCATGGCGAAAACCGCGCCCGAAGCGGTGAGAAGGTGAACAGCGAGAGCTTTTTGTGTGATGGTCATTCGCCCCTCATGGAGGAAAGCTGACGCGGCGGCAATATGCCAAATGGCTACCGGCGAGGGTGGGCCCGTTCGTAAACGTCCATCAAATGCGCGGCATCAACGGCGGTATAGGCCTGCGTTGTCGACAGCGAAGCATGGCCCAAAAGCTCTTGTATGGCCCGAAGATCGCCGCCACGGGCGAGAAGGTGAGTGGCAAAGCTGTGCCGCATCGCGTGGGGCGTGGCGGTGGCGGGAAGGCCAAGCTGCAGCCGCGCCTGTTCCATCACCTTCTGGATCGCGCGGGGGGAAAGCGCCCCACCGCGAGCGCCGCGAAAGATCGGCGCATTGGGTTCAGGCTCGAACGGGCTGAGGTCGACATAGCGTGCCACCGCCTCGCGTGCAGCAGGGATCACCGGAACGATCCGCTCCTTGCCGCCCTTGCCACGGATGCGCAGAACCTCGGGCAGCGGCAGATCGCGCCCGGTCAGGCCCAGCGCCTCGGATATCCGGAGGCCGCAGCCATAAAGGAGCGTCACCACCGCCTCGTCGCGCGCGGCGACCCAAGGCTCGCTGGCCTGAAGGCCCACGCGGTCGATCATCTCGCGGGCCGCGTCTTCCGCAAGGGGGCGGGGCAGCTTGCGATGAAACTTGGGCGCGCGGGCAGACAGAACGGCGGTCGGCTCGAAGCCTTCACGCTCGGACAGCCAGCGATAGAAGGATTTAACCGCCGAAAGCGCGCGCGCGAGCGAGCGGGGCGCGATGCCTCGGCTGCGTTCGTGCGCCATCCAGGCCCGCATATCGCCCACGCCGATACGGGAAATCGCGCCAATCCCCTGAGCCTCGCCGAAATGGCCCTGCATGAAGGCGAGAAACCCCAAGACATCGGCGCGATAGGCTTTGATCGTGTTGTCGGCCACCGCG
>JBFEXG010000103.1:0-7954 GCA_041546005.1 Paracoccaceae bacterium | reverse complement strand
GGCATACTGGCCGGGGCGGCAGCCGAACATGGCTTCAGAATAGGCGACATCTTCGTCGCTTTCCGCAAGATGAGTGTGCAGCATCACGCCCTTGTCGCGGGCAAGGATCGCTGCATCGCGCATCAGATCGCGGCTCACCGAAAAAGGCGAACAGGGGGCCACGCCAATCTGCACCATCGCGCCTTCGCGGGCATCGTGGTGGGCGTCGATCACACGGATGCAATCCTCAAGGATCGCGGCCTCGCGCTCGACAAGGCTGTCGGGCGGCAGGCCGCCTGCGCTCTCGCCGATGCTCATCGCACCGCGGGTCGGGTGGAAGCGCAGGCCCACTTCGGAGGCGGCGGCGATGGTGTCGTCAAGCCGCGACCCGTTGGGGAAGAGGTAGAGATGGTCGGACGTCAGCGTGCAGCCCGAGAGCGCGAGCTCGGCGAGGCCGATCTGTGCGGAAACAAACATCTCCTCGGGGCCGAACTTGGCCCAGATCGGATAGAGCGTCTTGAGCCAACCGAAGAGAAGCGCATCCTGCCCTCCCGGAACGGCGCGGGTCAGGGTCTGGTAGAGGTGGTGATGCGTGTTGACGAGGCCAGGCGTGACAACGCAAGCCCCCGCCTCGATCACTTGGGCGCCGGTCGCCTTAAGCCCCTGCCCCAACGCGTGGATCACGCCGCCCTTGATGTGAATGTCAACGCCGGAAAGCTCGCGGCGGTCATCATCCATTGTCAGAACGGTCGATGCGTTGCGGATCAGAATTTCAGACATGGTTTCTCCCTATAGCCACCCCCTTCGGTGGATCGGGAGACGGTCGCCAGAAGGGGGACGAAGGACGCGACCTGAGGTATTGATTACAAACCCATAGTCGAATTTCGGTATGGGATCAAGACGTTGCAAGGCTTTCTTGAAGGAGTTTCAAGGCTTCCGAGTGAATTGCAGGGTTGGCGGCAGCGATCACCCGCCCGCCATTATGGGCCGGTCCGCCATCCCAAGCCGTCACAATCCCACCCGCCGCCTCGATCACCGCCTGCGGCCCCTGAATGTCGTAGGCGTTGAGCCCCGCTTCGATCACAAGATCGATCTGACCCGAAGCCACCAGCGCATAGGCATAGCAATCGAGGCCATAGCGGGCGAGCCGCGCCTTGCGGGCGACCGCGGCGAAGGCTCGGCCCTCTTCGGCAGTTCCGACCTCTGGAAAGGTGGTAAAGACAGTCGCCTCGCCTAGGCTACGCGCGGGCCGTGTTTTCAAGGGCGAACGGCCAGACGGGCCGACGGCCTCTGCGATCCCAAAGCCGCCCGCAAAACGCTCGCGGATAAACGGCTGATCAACGATCCCGAAAAGCGGCCCTTCTTCGTCGCCAACCGCGATCAGAACCCCCCATGTCGGCGCGCCCGAGATATAGGCGCGGGTGCCGTCGATCGGGTCGAGCACCCATGTGAGGCCGCTCGTCCCCTCGCTCCGGCCGTACTCCTCGCCAAAGATCCCATCTTGCGGACGCTCGGCGGCGAGGATCGCGCGCATGGCCTCTTCCGCCCCACGGTCGGCGACAGTGACGGGATCGAAATGATCCGCGGCCGCGCTTTTGTCCTCGGCGCCAAGGCCGGTTTTGCGGAAATGCTCAAGCGTGACGGGCCGCGCCGCATCGGCAAGCAAATGGGCGACCCTGACGAGGTCGCCCTTTGTCTGATCATCGATATTATGCCGCATCCGCCTGCCCCCAAAGGTTTCCCTTGCGGGTAAAGGCTCGGGCCAAGTCGGTCAAGCGCCGCGGATCAAGCGACTTCGCTCAGAACCCGAGCAAGGTCAAAGAGGCGGCGGCGCTGATTCTCCGGGATCGCATAATAGGACCGCAGAAGCTCGAGCGCCTCCTTGTCAGCCAGAATATCCGTCGGCATCGCGCTGTTGCTGTCGACGGCGGGCTGATCTTGGTCAATCCCTTCAAAAAAGAAGGTCACCGGCACATCCAGCGCGTGTGCGATGTCCCAAAGGCGGGATGCGCTGACCCGGTTCATTCCTGTTTCGTATTTCTGGATTTGCTGGAATTTGATCCCAACGGCATCGGCCAGCTGTTGCTGCGTTGTCCCATTCATCCAGCGCCGATGACGAATTCTCTTGCCAACGTGAACATCCACTGCGTGCGCCATTATCCACTCCACTCCGGTCGCATTAAAAAGCCAGACCAACCCCCCAGCCGGACTAGCGCCTCACCCGAAGGTTGAGGCCCACTCAAACGAAAAGAACATGAAAACGTCGGTTCCTCTACCTACCCTTTAGGATAGGTCGTCATTATCACGCTTAGGTTGCATAGCGCATGGATTTGCGGTTGTCGGCCCCTTCCAACCGACTAGATTGAGGGCCGAACACGGAGGCAAGAGATGCGGGCATTTCAGGTTCTCTCGCATGAGAGATCACCAGAACTTGTTGAAATCATTGAACCAAAGCCGGGGCGCGGCGAGGTTATGCTTGAAATTCTTGCCTGCGGTCTCAACTTTGCCGATCTCCTGATGGCGAAGGGAACCTATCAGGAAACGCCGCCTGCCCCCTTCACCCTCGGCCTTGAGGTCTGTGGCAGGGTTCTTGAGCAGGGCGAAGGTGTCACCCACCCCCCCGTCGGCGCGCGCGTGGCGCTGGTCGGAGGCTCGGGTGGTCTGGCCGAACGAGGCGTCTTTCCCGCTGGGGCCTGCCGGATCGTGCCCGATGCGATGCCCGATACGGTCGCTGCCGGATTTCAGATTGCCTATGGAACGTCGCACCTCGCCCTGACACGGCGAGCGCAGCTTCGCTCCGGCGAGCGGCTGGTTGTCTTGGGCGCGGCCGGTGGCGTCGGCCTGACAGCTGTCGAGGTGGGCAAAGCGCTCGGCGCTGAGGTGATCGCGGTGGCGCGGGGGGCCGAGAAGCTTGCCATCGCGAAAGAGGCTGGTGCCGATCACCTGATCGACGCCGAGGCCGACCTGACAGCCGCGATCAAGGCGCTCGGTGGCGCGGATGTGGTTTATGACCCCGTGGGCGGCGCGGCTTTCGACGCTGCCTTCCGCGCCTGCAACCGCGAGGCACGGATTCTCTCGATCGGCTTTGCCAGCGGCGAGGTGCCGAAAGTCCCCGCCAACATCCTGATGGTCAAAAATATCACCGTGATCGGCTTTTACTGGGGCGGATATATGAAGTTCGCGCCGGATGCATTGCTCGACAGCCTCTCAGAGGTCTTGGCGTGGTATGCTGAAGGCCGTCTGAAGCCCCACATCAGCCATGTCCTGCCGCTGGAAAGGGCCGGCGAGGCGCTCGCGCTTTTGTCGGATCGGAAGGCGACGGGAAAGGTTGTCGTCACCCCGCAATCACAATCGAGTTTTGCTGCCGCTTCTTCTTGAAATGGCACGCCAAAACCCCAATATTCAGCGCAAGTCCGCGGCTATCCCGCCGCGACGCAACCAAACTGGAGGAAAACATGGCTGACTATCAGACGGCCCGCGCAGGTGCCGGTGTTCGAACCGCACAGATCGACGCTGGTCTTCGCACCCATATGAACAAGGTATACGGCACCATGTCGGTGGGGATGGTCATCACCGCATTGGCGTCTTGGGCCATTGCTGGCCTTGCCGTGACCGATACCGCGACGATGTATCAGATCGGCGCTGAAAAATACCTGACCGATTTCGGCTATGCGCTTTATGCTTCGCCGCTTAAGTGGCTGGTGATGTTCCTGCCGCTCGCGATGGTTTTCGCCTTCGGCGCGATGATCAACCGCCTGTCGGCCGCCGGTGCGCAACTGTTCTTCTATGCGTTTGCGACCGCGATGGGCGTGTCGATCAGCTGGATCTTCACCGTCTTCACGGGCTTCTCGATCGTTCAGGTCTTCCTTGTGACGGCCATCGCTTTCGCCGGCCTGTCGCTCTGGGGCTACACCACGAAGAAAGACATCTCGGGCTGGGGCGCGTTCCTGATCATGGGCGTGATCGGCCTTCTGGTGGCTTCGATCGTCAACATCTGGCTGGCCTCGCCCGCCATCATGTTCGCCGTCTCGGCGATTGGCGTTCTGATCTTCGCGGGCCTCACCGCCTATGACACCCAGAACATCAAGAACACCTACCTGGCCCACGCCCATCATGGCGACCAGGAGTGGCTCGAGAAAGCCGGGATCATGGGGGCGCTGAACCTCTACCTCGACTTCATCAACATGTTCATGTTCCTGCTGCAGCTCTTCGGCAATCGCGAATAAGCGCGTAGGCAGATCCTTTGGAACGGGCCGGTCGAAAGACCGGCCCTTTTCATTTGCGTCGCAGGCAACGGCGGCGTAGCGATTCAGGCACAACGCGAACGGGAGACAGAAATGAAGATCACAGTTGAGGCCATCGTGATGGCCCCTCTTGAAACCGTCTGGCGGGCCTGGACGACGCCCGCCGACATCATGGCCTGGAACGCCGCCTCGGACGATTGGCACACGACCGCCTCAACAGTCGATCTGCGCCCCGGTGGGATCTTCTCGTCGCGGATGGAAGCAAAGGATGGGAGCTTCGGTTTTGACTTTGCTGGAACTTACACGCGCGTTGAACCCTACTCCCTCATTGAGGCCCAGTTCGGGGATCGAGTGATGTCGGTTGCTTTTGTTGAGACCGGCGAAGGCGTGACGGTTGTCGAGACATTCGACGCGGAAGAGACCAACCCACCAGAGATGCAGCGTCAGGGCTGGCAGGCCATTCTGAACCGCTTCAAGGCGCACGTGGAAAGCACCGCCAAATAGAAAAGGGCCGGTCTTTCGACCGGCCCGTCTTCTTGGATCTGTAGCGCGGCTACTCTGCCTTGTCCTCGGCTTTCGGATCATCCTTCGGCGCCTCGGCGGAGTCCGGGTCGCGGATCACCTCGACCTTCACGCGAGCGGCAAAGGCGGCAAGCACGCCCAGCACCGCGAGCGTCGGCGCAGCGAGCACCACAGCGCCGCCGGTGACGGCCCCGATGGTCAGCGGTATATCGACGGCGATATCGCCATCCTTGTCCTTCACGCGCAGGCGCTGAACGCTGGCGTCTGTGGCAAGCTCTTTGATCCGCTCGATCAGCTTTTCGCTGGCGACCTCAATTTCGTCGATCCAGCTGCGGCGGCGTTCGGAATTCTCTTCAGTCATGGAAGCACCCTCCAAATGTTAATGATGTAAACATGGGAAGGCGGAGGCTGGTTTCAAGAACCCGCCCGCCGAAATCGGCGCTCAGGCGGCTTCAGCCTCCTGCCCCAGCCCCCAGCGCAGCTCGTAGACGTGCGAAACCTGCCCCTTACGGCTGACCCAGAGGCCCTCGGGCGGGCGGTTGCGCTGTTCAGGCTTCGGAACGGACATAGACAGCCCCACGACCTCGCCAAAGGAATCGGTCGCGCACCAGCCCCAGCGCGGGTGCCAGTGAATCGCCAGATCCCCGTCGAGGTAGCGATAGGAGATGCAGCCAAAGCGGGTTCCCTCGGCGGCGAAGGCGCAAACCTTGCCGTCGCTCTGGCGGGTGAGGGTGAAATGGGTCAGGGGCATGGGGGCTCCTCTCGTCAGGGGAAGGACACCGGAGCCGCCAAAGAGAAAGGCCGCGCTCCGGTCTCGGTGCGCGGCCTTGTCGGTTTCAATTTGGGCGATCTTACTTGATCTTGCCTTCCTTGTATTCGACATGCTTGCGCACGACCGGATCGAACTTTCGTACGGTCATTTTCTCGGTCATAGTGCGAGCGTTTTTCTTGGTGACGTAGAAGTGCCCGGTCCCCGCGGTGGAGTTCAGGCGGATTTTGATGGTGGTCGGCTTCGCCATGGCTCTTGTCTCCTCATCGCGGGCCAATCATGGCGCAGCGCGTAAATCTCGTATCGAAGCCGCCTTTTACCCGCCGCCGTGGCGGAGTCAACCGTCAAAGGTGAAAGAAATGCGCGGATGGCCTGTAAGCCGGATTCTGTCCCGGGGTTGCCCCCTTGGATGACCATTCGTCTAGACGCGATGTTGCCACCGCGCCTCCAGCTGCCAACCCGGGCCTCTCGGGTTCAGGCATCCTTGCGGGGATATCGGGGCGTTGCCGCTCCGATCACGCCCGCGCGAGGCCCCTATTCGGCATTGCTCCGGGTGGGGCTTGCCTTGCCGGTCCTGTTACCAGTCCCGCGGTGGGCTCTTACCCCACCTTTTCACCGTGACCGTGCAAGCACGGCCGTCTGATCTCTGTGGCGCTTTCCCTGGGGTTACCCCCGCCGGGCGTTACCCGGCACCCTTGCCTTCTTGGAGTCCGGACTTTCCTCGTGCCCCGAAGGACCCGCGGTCATCCAGCCATCCGCGCGAGGGGCTAGGTAGGGCTTGCGAAGCCGCAGGTCAACGGGCGTTAGTTGCTCGGCGCCATCCCGAAGGCCAGCCGGAACGGTTCGGGATCCCAGCCGCAGGCAAAGCCGTCGCCGTCGGGATCAAGGCCCATCGGATCGCGCTCGGGGCCGCCGTTCAAAAGGAAATCGCGCTGCGCGTCGTCGGGGGTGTTGTATTTGGCGCAGTTGGTCTCAAAGCGCGTCTGGCTGAAAAGCTGAATCCGGCTGTACCACGGCTGGCCGAGCTTGTTGGGCGCATTCAGTGCGTATTCGACGATATTCGGCCCTTCGTCGCCGTCGCGGACCGGAAGCGCCGTCACTTCGGCGACCTGATATTGCGCGGCATTGGCAGCGAGTCGTGCGGCATCGGATTCGATCGTCTCGCGCTCGGCCACTGCCGAGAATTCCTGCTCGTCGGAAATGCCGCCGTTCGAAATCGGCTCAGACTGAACCGGTTCACTGCTTGCCGTTGAGGTGGTCGTCGTGCTTGACGTCGCCGTTGCCGGCTCCGAGCTAGGGCCAATACCAAGAGCGGCCAGCTCCTCGCTCGAAATCGTGCCGGTCGATGCGGTCTGATCGCTCACCGACACTTGGGCAAGCGCCGCTTCCTGACGCGCCAGTTGCTCCTGATAGGAGGTGTAATCCCCAAAGCCCACACCCGCGCCGCTGTCAGGAATCTCCTGAACACACGCTGAAAGCGCCGCAATGGCCGCGCCCATCATCAAGACCTTGTTCACCTGTGCCACTCCGAGCCTCTGGCTTTTGAGCGGCCTCTTACCACCACCGCGCGGGCTTGGCTACAAATCCTGCCGCACGTTCGAGTGAGTAGGCGACATTCAGCAGATCGGCCTCTTCCCACGGGCGACCGATCAGCTGGAGGCCCAGCGGCAGCCCCTGCCCGTCGAGCCCGGTCGGCACGGCAACACCCGGAAGGCCGGCAAGGTTGACCGTCACGGTGAAGACGTCGTTGAGATACATCTGGATTGGGTCGGCCTCGGCCATCTCTCCAAGGCCAAAAGCGGCAGATGGCGTGGCGGGCGTCAGGATCGCGTCGACACCAGCTTCGAACACCTGATCGAAATCGCGCTTGATGAGCGCGCGGACGCGGCGGGCGCGGTTGTAGTAGGCATCGTAGAAGCCGGCGGAGAGCACATAGGTGCCAATCATCACACGCCGCTGAACTTCGTGACCGAAGCCTTCGGCGCGGGTCTTTTCATACATCTCGGTGACGCCATCGCCATGGGCAAGCTTGGCGCGGTGGCCGAAGCGCACGCCGTCATAGCGGGCGAGGTTCGACGAGGCCTCGGCAGGGGCAATCACATAGTAGGCGGGCAGCGCGTATTTCGTATGCGGCAGCGAGATATCGACGATCTTGGCGCCCGCGTCTTTCAGCATCGCGGTGCCATCGGCCCAGAGCTTTTCGATCTCGGCGGGCATCCCGTCCATGCGGTATTCCTTGGGGATACCGATGGACTTGCCGCGAATATCGCCGGTGAGCGCCGCCTCGAAATCCGGCACCGGAATATCGGCGCTGGTGGAATCCTTCGGGTCATGCCCCGACATGGCTTGCAGCATGATCGCCGCATCGCGCACGTCTTTGGTCATCGGCCCCGCCTGATCGAGAGATGAGGCAAAGGCGACGATGCCCCAACGCGAGCAG
>JBFEXG010000245.1:0-3814 GCA_041546005.1 Paracoccaceae bacterium | reverse complement strand
TGGGTGGAAGAGCTTGTGATGACCGACCGCCCCGACACCGATCACGTTGCCCTTGAGATGACCTGCGGCAAGGGCGGCTATGTGCGCGCCATTGCCCGCGATCTGGGCGAGGCGCTTGGCTGTTTTGGCCATGTTCAATGGCTACGCCGCATATGGTCGGGCCCGTTCCGGGTTGAGGACGGCATCAGCCTTGAAGAGATCGACCGACTGGCCCGCACGCCCGAGCTTGATACCCGCCTTCTACCTACCGAGATCGGCCTCGCCGATCTTCCCGAGGTCCGCTGTCCGCCCGAGAGCATTGCCAAGCTGCGCAACGGCAACCCTGCGATAGTTCTCGCTCATGGCCTTGAGTACGGCGACGAATGCTGGGCCAGCTTTGAAGGGCAACCAATTGCGGTGGGCAGCTATCGCGGAGGCGAACTTCACCCCAGCCGGGTCTTCAATTTCTGATCGGCTCCTCACCGGTCATCTGTGCAAACATCTCGACAATCGCCGCCTCGACGGGCCGATACTCTATCCCCAAGTCACGACGCGACTTTGAATTATCGGCCGCCCAGCGATGGCCGAAATTGCGCTGCGCGAAGCGGCGCGTGATGAGACGGCTCATCAGCGGCACGATCAGTCGCGCGAGCGGGCTTGGGATCTCGAACGGCGGCAGGGAATGGCCCTTGAAATGCCGGGATATGATCCGCGCCGTATCCATCAGGCTATAGCCGCTTTCCGACAGGATATAGCGCCCCTCCGCATCCGGCAGAAAGCCCGCGCGAATATGGGCGTCAGCCACATCCCGCACATCGACCATCCCCACATAGAGGGCCGGTGCCCCGGTCTTGAGCGTGCCGTTGACGAAGTTTTGCAGATACTCAAACGACCCGGAATCGGGAGCGTCCGAAAGCGCCGGCCCCATCACAAGCGAGGGATTGATCGTCACCAGCCGCCAACGGCTTTGTGCGCCGGCGATTTCCCAAGCGATGCGTTCCGATTCGAGTTTGGAGTAGGAATAGGGCTGGTGATCGGCGCTCGAGGTCTTGTTCCAGACTTCCTCCGTCAAGATGCCCCCCGGCGCTTCAGTTACATCTGCCGCGTCTCCGTAAATTGCGGCGCAGGAGCTGGTCATCACCACGCGAGCAACGGTTTCTGTTCGGTTCACCGAGGCCAAGACATTCTTCGTCCCTTCGATCGCCGGAATCACGAAATCCTGCATGGGATCGCGGCTATGGGTCGTGAACCGCGCGGCCGAATGGATGACAATGCCACAGCCCTGCATCGCTTCGTCGTAGGCGCTTGGGGTGGTGAGATCAGCCGCAAAAAGGCGCAAGGTTCCGGGCAACTGGTCGGCCAAAGCTTTGAGATGGGCGGTTTTACGTGCGTCATTCACATCGCGGACGGTGGCATGGACCGTGTGGCCCTCTTCAAGAAGGCGGCGCGCGATCCATGCACCAACGAAGCCATTGGCCCCGGTCAAAAGTACCGGTTTCGCTGCACCGGTTTGGGGGGCGGGGGTTTGGCTCATACTGTGTCCTGCTGTTTGGGGGCTTTTGCTGCAAGTGACTTGCCAAGCGCGATTTCGCTGCTCAGAAGGAACCTATGATCACTCGAGATTTTCTCAAGGGCGACGCCCACTCCACCGCCGTTTATTCGGACTGTGAAAGGTATCGCTATCTTCTGACCCGTGTTTGGGAGCCGGCGAGGCGTAAGGCACTTTTCGTCATGCTCAACCCTTCAACCGCGACCGAGGTTCAGAACGATCCCACCGTCGAGCGCTGCGAGCGGCGGGCGCGGACCTTGGGCTTTGGCGCCTTCCGTGTGACCAACATTTTCGCCTGGCGCGACACCGATCCGCGCAAAATGCGTGCAGCAAGCGATCCGGTTGGACCGGCCAATGACGAGGCGATCCGGCAATCGGTAGGCTGGGCCGATCAGGTGATTTGCGCTTGGGGCGCGCATGGAAGCCACCTTGAACGCGGCCATGCGGTCGAAGCCCTCTTGCGCGAAACCGGCGCCCCGCTTTTCACGCTCGGCCTGACCAAAGATGGCCACCCCAAACACCCGCTCTACATCGGCTACGCCGTTGAGCCCAAGGGATGGCCCGCCCCATGATCGAAGGTTTCTCGCAAAGCCGCATCCGGTGCGGCGAGGTCGAACTCTCTGTCCACCGCGGCGGCAAGGGCAAACCACTGATCCTTTTGCACGGCTATCCGCAGAACCACCACTGCTGGGAGCGCGTCGCGCCTGAGTTTGCCAAGGAATTCGACGTGATCGTTCCCGATCTGCGCGGCTATGGCGAAAGCGATGCTCCGGCCGACGACGCGGATCACACCGTCTACTCCAAGCGGCAAATGGCAAAGGATATCGTCGCCCTGATGGACGCCTTGGGTATCCCGTCTGCGCATATCCTCGGCCATGATCGAGGCGCGAGAGTTTCCTATCGGCTTGCGCTGGATCATCCGTCCCGCGTGCGCCGACTAGGCATCATCGAGATCGTCCCAACCGGCGATTTCTGGGCCAGTTGGAACGCCAATCTGGCAATGAAAGCCTACCACTGGACCTTTCTTGCCCAGCCTCATCCGATCCCTGAGAACCTGATTGGCGCCGATCCCGAGGGGTATTTCCGCTGGTCACTCGCCGCCTGGACGCAGGCAAAATCTCTGTCGGCCTTTTCGGAAGCGGCGCTTTCATCCTATCTCGCGCAGGCCGCCGATCCGGCCCATCTTCACGCCATGTGCGCCGACTACCGCGCCGGTGCGGCGTTTGACCGTGCGCTCGACGAGGCCGACCGCGCCGCCGGGCACAAGATTGCGGCTCCGGTCTATTTCCTCTGGTCCGATATCGGCTTTCCTTCGCAAACTCCCGATCCCCTCGATCTCTGGCGCCGATGGGCCGACGACGTGCAAGGAAATCCTTGCTCGGGCGCGGGACATTTCGTGATGGAGGAAAACCCGCAGGCGGTACTTGATGCCTTTTTGCCTTTTTTCCGCAGGGGCTAGCGACCCAGAATCTCCTTTTCTTCAAAGGGAAATGCTTCTATAGGCACGCATCCCCAAGGGAATCCCTTGGCGGACCCCTCCATGGGCCCTGCTGGACGACATCCCGGCTTGCGCCATAACCCTTTGATCCGAAAGGAGACCCCGATGTCGATTACTGCTGAAGAAAAAGCCCGCCTGATGAAGGAATTCGCAACCAAGGAAGGCGACACCGGTTCGCCCGAAGTACAGGTTGCTATCCTCACCTCGCGCATCTCGACCCTGACCGAGCACTTCAAGACCCACAAGAAAGACAACCACGGCCGCCGTGGCCTTCTGATGATGGTCGCCCAGCGCCGCAAGCTTCTTGACTATGTCAAAGGCAAGGATGAGGCCCGCTATCAGAACCTGATCGAGCGCCTCGGCATCCGTCGCTAAGCGCTTCAAGACCGCGAAAACGATGCGCCCGCCCCGATAGAGGCGGGCGTTGTCTTTTCTTGGGTGCCGATCAGGCGTCGCCGGTCAGATCGACGATCTTGGCATCGGGGGCGTTCTTCTTGACCGATTCTATCCCGTTGTCGCGGGCCGCAGCGCTGGAGTAGGCCTCGGAGGTGCCGATCACTTGGCCATTCGAGGCCTTGAGGTTGAACATCTCCTGCCCCGCCTTGTTGGCCTTGCGCTCGTAACGATCATCGTTGGGCGCATTCCGCTGCACCGACGCGATGCCGTTCTCCGCGCTTGCACGTGCCTTGTAGCCTTCGCTTGCGAGGATCGGCTCGCCGTTACCCGCCTTGAGGCGAAAACGAAACTCGCCCGCCTTGTCTTTGTAGAGCTCAAATTTACCAGCCATC
>JBFEXG010000098.1:0-8203 GCA_041546005.1 Paracoccaceae bacterium | reverse complement strand
GGCCAGCCAACGTTCGGCCATGGCCACAGCTTCACTGCCGCTCAACACAAGTGGCAGTTCGCTCACACTTACCGAGCCACCAGCCTCGTCGGGCTCGACCGCTTCGACCGAGCGGACCGCATAATCACCGTCAGCAGACACATGAACCAGCCTCACGCGGCCCGAAAGCTGTGCCTCGCCCTCGCGGCTGTGTTCGATGGTCGGCGTATCGGCATTTATGAAGACCGTCTGCCCTTCGTCGACGACGTTTGCCGACGCGAGCGCCCTGCTGAGGAAGGTGAGCTTTCCGTCCCGTTCAAACCCATCGAACCCGTAGGCCATCATCAAGGGCTGCAAGCGCGCGCGCGCCGTCTCGCCGCCGCCAGACGTATAGCCGCGCACAAGCCCGTGGATGCGTGACGTCTCGGCGTTCTCGATCCCGGCGTCACGGCAGATTTCGGCCACGACACCCGAAAGGCACCGCCCCCCTGCCCGGCCACTGATCCAGTGGCCACGAGCATAGTTCTCGCTGTCGGACCAAGCTTCGGTATTGGCCGGAAACTCCGGGAAAGGTCGAGCGTCCCAAGCCCAGACATGCGCGCGGGCCACGTCAATCATCGGCAGGCCGGTCAAGGCCGACACGGGGTTGTTCGACGGATCGAGGTAGTATCCCAAAAGTGCCCGAAGGTAGCTTTGCTGCATCAAATCGTCCCGCCCGCCGGTCGAAGCATAGGGCAGCCCGCTTTCCGACGATTTGGCATCGATAAACTTGTTGGGTTCATTCGCCCCCTTATTGACAGCGGCGCAACCAAGCTCGGTCAGCCATATCGGCTTGCTTTGCGGCACCCATGCGGTCGGTGTCTCGCTCCGTGCCCCGCCGATCCGCTCGTAATGCGGATTAGACCACCAGCCGCGGATGTCCTTGTAGCGCCAGACCCAATCCTCGCCCCAATAGTCCGAGATGGGCGTGCGTAGCTGCGCCTCGCGCGCGGCGGGGCCGGAGTAATACCAGTCAAACCCCTCGCCGCCTTCGATGTTGGATTGCAGATAGCCAAGATCATAGATCGAGCCCCAATGGGCATCGGCATGCGCCTCGCCCTCGCGCCAGTCGGCGAGCGGCATATAATGATCGATGCCGATGAAATCGATGTTGGGATCGGCCCAAAGCGGATCGAGATGGAAGAGCTTGTCGCCCGTGCCCACCGGCTGATAGCCGTGGTATTCCGACCAGTCGGCGGCATAGCCGATCTTTACCTCGGGCCCGAGGATCGCCCGCACCTCCGCCGCCAAAGCGCGGAGTGCAGCAACGGCGGGAAAGCTCCCACCCGCGCCGCGCACCTGCGTCAGGGATCGCAGCTCGGAGCCGATGCAGAAGGCCCCGACCCCGCCCGCCGCCGCACACAGATGTGCATAGTGCAGAATGAACCGCCGATAGGACCATTCGGCCGGGCCGGAATAGCTGACCGTCGTGCCGCTGACCGCGAAATCGGAAGCGGCAGCCGTTCCAAAGAACGCCGCAACCTCGGCTTCGGCGGCCGCCGTTTGATGGGGGCTGCCCGCCTGACCGGGCGCTGCGCTCGTTGTGATCCGGCCGCGCCACGGCAAAGGTGGCTGGTTGCCAGCGCCGGTCCACGGATCGGTCAAGCCATTGCCCGCTTGCTGGGTCATCAGCAGGAACGGATAGAACATCACGTCCTGCCCGCGCACCGTGATCGCCCGGATGCCCTCGACGACCGACTGGTCGGCTGGCGTACCGCCATAGACGGGCCGCCCCTCGTCCATCGGCACAAGGCCCGCCGCTGCGCGCCCGACGCCCCCCGCCCGCCACGGCATCACGGCCGGATCGGCCCCGTGATGTTCGACCAAAGGCTCGACCCGGCAATCGCCGCAGCGCAGATCATCGCCGAACCACGAGACGACAAGCGAAACCGAGCCGCAGCCCGGAACCTGTGCTCCCAAGGCATCAAGCGAGGCGTCGAGATCACTCGCCGCAGCATTGGTATGCAGGTTGAGAGGCACCTTCCGGCCAAAGCCGTCGTCGCGATAGACCGGCGTCGTGGCCAACGCGTATTCGCCTGTCCCCGGCACCAAGGCAACGCCGCGCACCAGATGCGCGAGATCAGCGTTTTCAGGGCCAAGATCGGCGGGAGCGGGGCGGAACACCTCGAAATTGAACTGCGGCACGCGGTTGCCAAACCTGCCGAGGTCAAGGTCTTCAATCACAACATAGGCAAGGCCGCGATAGGCGGGAACCGCCCCAATCCCCTCGATGGCTTCGATCGCCGGATCAGGAAGCTGATTGGCGGTGCCGCGATGCAAGGTGATCGCCAGATCGCTGCGCGCGATCTCGGCACCGTCGGCCCAGATGCGCCCAATCCCCGAAACTTCGCCGTCGCAAAGCGCGATGGCGAGGCTGACCGAATAGGCATAGCTGACCGTCGCAGGCTGAAGCGACCATTTGCTCGAGGTCGTGGTTTTTGCCTCGGAAAAGCGCGAGGCCCAGATCACCTGCCCCGCCACCCGTGCCGCGCCATAGACCTGCCCCACAGGCGCGCCTTCGGAGGCGCCGGTCAGCCGAAACCGCTCGACCCGTCCGGTCTCGACCGGGGCCGAGCCGGCACCCATCAATCGCTGATCTATGGCGCGGCCGATCATCGCCCCTGCCGCGCGGCCGATCACCGCCGACGACAAGCCCAATACCGAGCCGCCAATGCTACCACCGAGCGCCATGCCGGCTGCGGAAAGAACAATCGTCGCCATCACTGGCCTCCTTCAGGAAATTCAAATCGCGCCACCAACCGGCGCTGCCACGGCGGGCTAAGACGGCTTTCGATGACGCCTGCGCCTGCCTGTGCGTGGACAAAGGAAGGCTCCATACCGTCCTCCGTCAGAATGCCGAGGTGTTTGGCCATCGCGCCCATGCGCATCCGGAAGAGCAGGATTTCGCCAGGCATGGGCCGACCCGGCGGTAAGGGCGCGAGATGCGCCTCAAGCGCCGCCCAAAGATGCTCTCGCCGGTCCGGCTCGCCCCAGTCAGGCGTATAGGGGGGGATGTCGATCCCGCTTTGCCCGCCGATCTCGGCCCAGACGCCACGGATCAGACCCAGACAATCGCATCCCGCTCCGCGCCGCGCGGCTCGATGCCTGTAGGGCGTCCCGATCCAGCCCCGCGCAGCGAAAGCGGCCTTTTCGTTCACCTGCGGCTGCCCCCGTCTCGCTCGCCTTTGGCGACGGGAGACGCCATCAGCCAATCGTCACCCGGAATATCGGGAAAGCCCTGAAAATTGATCTGGTTGGCGAACTTGAACCGGCAGGTTTCGAACCGCTTGTCGCAACCCGCCACGAGGCGGATACGGTCGCCAACAGCGGGCTTTGCGCCCAGCTCCTGCCAGAGGGCAATCTTGCGCCGCGCGTGCGGGCCGCCCTCGTCAGATTTGATCACGCCTGTTAGCCCAGCGGCCACCCCGTCGAGGACGGTCAAAAAGCCTTGCGAGAACCAGCCGCCCTCGGCGAAGCCGGGATCGTCAAACGCAAGAACCGCGCCCTTGATCGACAAGATTTCCGCTTCGGCCGCGAAACCCGGCGTCTCAAGATCGAAGCCACATTCCACATCCCCCAAGACGGCCGAGCAACTGCGCTGATAGGCCCGCCCCCTCGTTTGGTTGAGCGCCTCGGCAAGCCCGCGCAGCTCGGCGTGAAACGCGCCGCCGCCGCGCCGGATCTCGCCGATGGTCCCGCGGAAGACGATCTGCCGCTCTGCAGGCGCGCGCCAGTTGACCTGCCAGGCCGTCACCTCGGCCCCGTCATAGCGGCCCGCAAGATTATCCTCTTCACGGATCGCGGCATCGCTGAGCGCACCCACGGCCTCGCTGTTATCAACCGATAGGCCGAGCGAAGTCTCAATGGCCTGCGCCGTCATGCCGGCTTCGGCGCGAAAGTCGATGCCGTCGAAGGAAAGCGGCAGGTCGTGGTCGGTAAAACCAAGCGTTTCGCCATCCTTCCGCACCACCGCCCAACAGCGGCAGACGGTCGTTGCGCCGCTGGCCAGATGCTCGGCAAGGCCGCTCATAGGCGCACCTCGATGACCGGGACATCAGGAACCTCGCCGGCATTAAAGCTGGCCATCGAGGTGCGGATCGCATCGGTGGCAAAGCGCACCGGCACATCAAACTCAAACCCGGCCCGGATCACTGCCTGAATGTCGGGCGGGTGCGTAAAAGTCACAATGCCGGTGGCGGTGTCGAGGGTGTAATCTATCCCTTCCGCCTGCGGCTCGCCGCTGACCGTGATCAACACGGTGCCGGCCACCGGCTTGCGGATCGGGCGCAGATAGGCGCTGTCTCCCGAGGCATAGCTTTTGACGAGCTGAAAGCTCGAGGTGATCTCATCGCCAGAACCGATCACCTGATCCTGGCCAGTCACTTCCCCCGAAGGCGGACAAGATTTGAAATCAGACCAGTCTTTCCAGCGAAAGGCGTGAAGCTGGCCCTCGCGCGCCTCAAAAAAGGCCACCAGCGTTGCCACATCGTCGAGCGACCGCAGGCCCATTCCGGCGTCATAGCGGCGGCGCGAATGGGTCCAGGGCGCGTTGCGCTCTTCATGGCCGTTGGCAAGGGTGACGATCTCGACCCGCCGCTCAGGGCCGCCGACGGCACCAAGGCTCAGAGAGGCCGGAAAGCGGATATCGTGAAAGCTCATCTTCTATCCTCAGATATTGCGTTGCGCACGGCCCAGTGCGCGCGCCACCTGCGCGGCGATCTGGCCGCGGCTGCGATCAAAGCCCACCACATCGGGCGTAGTGATATGCATATGAACGGTGACAGAGCCGCCGCCCGCCGATCGCACGCCGAGCTTGCCATCCGCCCCGCGGGCCAAGGGCATAATTGCCTCCGGGCCTGCCTCGCCCATGAGGCCCATGCCGCCCCGCATCGGAAACGCCACAGGGCCCGACAAGACGCCGCCCTTGGCAAAGGGCATGACCCGGCCTTGAGTGAACGCCGCGCCATCGGCATAGGGCATCATTCCCGAGACAGCGGCATTGAGACCTTGCGCCAACAGCCCGCCAAAATGATCGGTCACCGGCCTAACGGCGGCGGAATAGACCGTGTTCAGCATCGATTTCCCGAGGTTGCGCAACGTGTCGCTGAGCTTGGCGCCGTCAAAGACCAGCCCATCGAGCGCCCGCCTCAGGCCACCCGAAAACCCACGCTCAAGGTTTCCAAGGTCGCGGGTCGTTTCCATAAGGCTCGACTGCAAAGCTCGTAGTTGGCTGTCGAACGCCGCTGTCATAGAGGCGCTGTCGCCCAGCGCCTGATCGAGCGCCTCCGCACTGGACCCAAAAGCCCCCAAACGGTCACTCATGCTCTGCTCCTTTCTCCATGTCAGGAAAACTCTTCATCAAGGCGTCAAACGCTTGTCGCCCAAGGGGCTGCGCCCGGCCCGGTTCACCCAGCATCAGCATCAGCTCGCCCGGCGTGAGCGCCCAGAACTCGGCCGGCCTCAACCGCAGCCGCCCAAGGCCAAGCCGCAGAAGGGCGGGCCAGTCGAAGCCCATCACGCACCAACCGGGGCAAAGGCGCGGGCCAGCATCAACGCCGCCGCCTGTGCGGCGCCGACCGGACCCCCGGCGATATCGGCCGAGAGAAGATCCTCGGCCCTCCCCCGCCATCCGCCCCCGCGCAGCCCCGCCACAATGAGCGCCATCAGGTCACGCCCCGAATAACGTCCCGCCTCAAAACGGGCGATGAGATCGACGAGCGATCCCTCGCCCAACTCGGCCTCCAATTCGGCCAAGGCGCCGAGCGTGAGCTTGCAAGGATGGTCGACACCATCGATCCTGAGGCTGACCTCGCCGGCGTAGGGGTTGGTCATTAGACAAAGGCCGTGAAGACGAGCGCCCCGGCCGAAGCCAGCGATAGCTCATAGGTCGCCTCGCCGTTGTAGGTTCCGGCGTATTCGATTGACGTGACCTGAAACGGCCCCTCGACGCGGCCGAAATCGGGGATCACCACCTGAAAATTCGGTGTCTCGCCATCAAAAAAGATCTGACGAACCCGCTCGTCAGTATTGGCGTCCTTGAACACGCCCGAACCCGAAAGCGAGGCCGACCGCACCCCCGCGCCACCCAAGAGCTCGCGCCAGCCGCCAGCGCTTTCAAGGCTGGTGATGTCGATCGTCTCGGCATTGAACGAGACGCGCGTGGCCCGAAGGCCGGCGGCAGTCTCGAAAGAGCCATCGCCAGTCATGTCGATCTTGATCAGAAGATCCTTGCCGTTTTGGGCAACCATTTGAAATACCTCGCTTGTGGAGCCTTGGGTCAGTTGTCTTCGACGCGGGCGCGGAAGATCAGGTCGATCTGGCGGGTGCCCGCCGAACCAACCCGCGCCGCCACCGCACGATGGAAATTGAGCGCGACGAGATGCCCGCGCGAAAGGATCAAGGACGCATCGACGAGCGCGTCCGAGATGGCCGCCGCAGCGGCCTTGGCCGTGCTGAAACCGGCGCTGTCGGTCACGACCGAGATCATGAAGGCGTGCTCGGCGCCTGCACCGGTGCCGTCCGACCGATCCTGGACCTTCTCGGCGCCGAGAATGACGTATAGTTCGGGCAACGTTCCGGCCGGCAGCGCATCATAGATCGCTGTGCCGACAAGCGCCGTAAGGGCCGCATCTCCCGAAAGCCTCTGAAAAACCGCAGCCTGAAGCGCGGCGGCGACACCATAGCTCATGGGGCAACCTCCTCTTCCAACTGGCACAGGAGATAGCGGGCGTCCGCATCACGCTCGGCCACCGAAAGGATCGCGTAGAGGCGGGCCCCTTCGCGAAACCGCTGCCCCGCCTTGGGCCGCGACGGGCTCCCCGCAGGCGCGGCGCGCAAGATTGCCCGATAGCCCGCCCGCGAGACAGACCCCCCCGCCACCGCCGCCTCGCGCCCCGAGCGCGCCTCGAGCGAAGCCCAAAGCGTGCCAAGCGCAGTCCAGACGGTCGTATAGCCGCCCGCCCCATCGGCAATGCGTTCCTCCGCCTCGAGGACGAGCTTGCGATTGAGACGCGGGATCATGCGCGCCCCCGACCGGCCGAAAGCCGGATCGCACGGAACCGTTCGATAAGCCCAGCCACACCCGCTGGAAGCCCGACCGGCCCCGATGTATCGTGGCGAAACTCATAGTAATGCGCGGCCAGCATAAAGACCGCCTGCGCCAGATCAGACGGCAGATCGATCCACTCTGGCCCGTATCCGGCCAGAAACCGGACCCGAGCCGAACCCGCCATTGGAATAACCGGCAGCGACAACCCCGCCCCCCGCAGGAGAGGCGCCTGCAAATCCGGCACCAGCCGATACCGCGAGGCCGCCACGAGGCTCTCTTCGCCGTCGCGGCCGATGAGCGTGACGTCGATCAACGCATTCACCGGCGCCACCGGCAGCGACTCTGCCTCGCCGTCTCGCCAGCCCGTGACGGTCCAGACAAAGCTGCGTTCGATCAGGATTTTGCCGGTGCGCGCCTCAACCGCCGCCATCGCGGCCCGCAGATAGCTCGCAAGCAGCCCGTCCTGCACGTCTCCGTCGGTAAATCCCGACCCAAGACGCAGGTGCTCTTTGAAATCGGCCAGCGGCAAAGCCGCATCGGGCACCCTGGTCTCTTCGACTAACATCATGGAACGTCTCCGAATTTCGAAATCTCCCATCCTGCGCCGGACGCGCACCCCAACGTCGCTCGGACGGAGGGAGCAGCTAGACGACGCCGGTTGCGGCGCGCGCCCGGACGGGAGCGGTCAGGTCATGACCGCCCCCTTCGGTCTCACCCTCAGGCGAGGCCGAACTTCAGGAGCTTGATGGCGCCAAAGTCGCTCACCGCGCCACCCACACGCTTGGTCGCGTAGAAGAGGACATGCGGCTTGGCCGAGAAGGGATCGCGCAGGATGCGCAGGTCCGAACGGTCGGCGATGGTATAGCCCGCCTCGAAATCACCAAAGGCGATGGGCGTGGTGTCAGCACCGATATCAGGCATATCCTCGGCAATGAGCACCGGATAGCCCATGAGGCGCGCAGGCTCGCCCGCGGCAAGGCCGTCGGACCACAGGAAGCGGCCATCGGCATCCTTGAGCTTGCGGATGGTGCCGGCGGTCTTCGAGTTCATCACGAAGCTCGCACCCGCGCGGTATTCAGCGCCCAGCGCATAGACCAGCTCGATCACCGGATCGCCGTCGACGATCGAGCCGCTCGC
>JBFEXG010000226.1:0-4029 GCA_041546005.1 Paracoccaceae bacterium | reverse complement strand
TACCGAACCAAGCCGCAATCGCGCTGATCGCGATGAACGGAACCCAGATGAAACCGGCGTTCTGGATCCAGAGCTGGCTGCCATCCTTGAGCGTGACCGGCTCACCGCCGAGTGCGCCGAAGACGCCAGCAGTGATCACCATCGGCAGGACAAACTGCATGACCGAAACGCCAAGATTGCCGAGGCCCGCATTCATCGCAAGTGCCTGGCCCTTGGTCGCCTTCGGATAGAAGTAGGCGATGTTGGCCATCGACGAGGCGAATTTGCCGCCGCCGAAACCGCACATGAGGGCGAGGATCAGGAACAGCGAATATGGCGTATCCGGATTTTGCACCGCAAAGCCGATGCCCAGAGCCGGAAGAAGGAGCGAGGCCGAGGAAATCGCGGTCCATTTACGGCCGCCGAAGATCGGGATCATAAAGCTGTAGAAGATCCGCAGCGTTGCACCCGAAAGGCCGGGGAGAGACGCGAGCCAAAAGAGCTGGCCGGTCGTGTAGTCAAAACCAATCGCCGGAAGCTTGGCCACAACAACCGACCACACCATCCAGACCGAGAAGGCCAGAAGCAGGTTGGGAATTGAAATCCAGAGGTTGCGGGCTGCGACGGCCTTGCCGCGCTTTTCCCAGAAGTCTTTGTCCTCCGGGCGCCAGTCGATCAGGGTGTGCCCCTGCTGGCCGTTGTTTGCTGTAGTCGCCATGGGTATTCCCCTTTGTAGCGGTTGAGGGCCGGGCAGCGGGATGCAGCCCGGCGGGATTGCTTTACTGAGCCGGGCGGGCTTTCTGGGCTTCGAGAGCCTCGATGCCGGCCTGAAGCTCGATGTTGGCGCGCTCGGCACGGCGGCGGAGCGTCTCGATGTTGGCGGCGGCGAAGGCAGCGCGCTCTTCGTCTTCCTGCTTCGTCGAGAAACGGACGAAGAAGGCCAGAACCGAGGCGCAGCTCACGACGACGCCGAGGATGAAGAAGGCCTGGTGCCAATCAAGCGTGCCCTTGAAGAGGAAGCCCGCGAGGACCGCACCGGCGTTGCCGCCCGCACCGACCACACCAGCCACTGCGCCGAGAGCTTTCTTGTTGATGAAAGGAACCACCGAATAGGTCGCACCTTCGGCCATCTGCGTGAAGAGCGAGAAGACGATCAGCGCGGGCAGTGCCAGGAAGAGCACCGACATCTGGCTGAAGATCATCAATGCGAAGCCTTCGAACAGGATGCAGACGAAGAGCCAGAACGCACGACCCTTCAGGCCCCAGAGCGAACCGAAGTTGTCGCCGAAGAGGCCGCCCAGCGTCCGGGCGAAGATGTTCATCAGGCCGAACGAGGCCGCCATCAGACCGGCGGTGACGAGCGTCAGATCAAAGTAGTCGATGAAGTAGAGCGCGGCCACGTTGTTCACCGTAAGCTCGATGCCGAAGCAAGCGCCGTAGATCACAAACAGAACCCACACGCGCGGATCCTTCAGCGCATGCATGTAAGCGCCCGTGACCTTCTTCTTCTCGGGCATCATGCCCTTGGCGCGCAGGTCGTCAAAGTTGCCGTCCGGCGCGTCCTGCGTAAGGAAGTAGTAGGCGATACCGGTCAGGAAGATGATCGAACCGACCACCACCATCGACAGTCGCCAACCGATCGCTTCGGAGAAGCCGAAGCCCACCACAAAAACCGAGAACAGGAGCGGCATGACAAACTGGGTGACGCCGCCACCGAGGTTGCCCCAGCCGGCGCTTGTCGCGTTGGCCTGGCCCACCACGTTGGGGGCGAACATGACGCTCGTATGATACTGCGTGATCACGAACGAGGCGCCGATACCACCGATCAGCACCCGGAAAATCAGGAAGGTTTGGAAGTCTTGGGCAAGGCCGATGCCCATCACCGGCAGAGCGCCGAGCGTGAGAAGCCAGGTATAGGATTTCCTCGGACCGATCCGGTCGACCAGCCAGCCGATAAAAAGTCGTGCAAAGATCGTCACTGAAACCGAGCCGATAATGGCCCAGCCGACCTGATCTTTCGTCAACTGCAGTTCATCCCGCACCACTGACATGAGCGGCGCGATGCCGAACCATGCAAAGAAGCAGGCGAAAAAGGCGAACCACGTCATGTGGAACGTCCGGATCTGGACCATTCTCACATCGAAGAAGTTGCGCCACAGGCTTGTTGCCTTGTTCTGTAACTCCATTTGTCCCTCCATTCCCGGACGGCAAGGGCCGCCCAAATTGGGTTGTGAGACGCATGTGCCATCCGCCGGGACCGCAATACTTGATCCATGTCAATTTCTATAATTAACCGATTGAAATAATTACATAATCCACATTAATCAAATCATCCAAACTTTTCCTGCAGCTCGAGTCTCCAAAGATGTCTGGTGACAATGGGCAAGGTGTCAATTATGGTCTTGATAAAGATCAAGAGGGGAATCAATGCGGCCCGGCGAGATTGATGAGATTCGAAAGCTTCCTCTGTTTTCGGCCATGTTGCCCGAAAGTTTTGACGCTTTGTTCCGCGGAGCCTACGTTCAGAATTTCCCGCCGCAGATCGAACTGATCCGCGAGGGGGATCCGGCGGATTTCCTTCACGTGGTTCTTGAAGGGGCGGTCGAGCTGTTTGCCACTTGGAACAATCGCGAAACCACCATGACGAGGGTTGCACCCATCGCGACCTTCATCCTTGCGGCGACGATCAAGAATGGCCCCTATCTCATGTCGGCCCGCACACTGGAAAAAACGCGGGTAATCCTGCTGCCGTCTGGGGATGTGAGAAAGATATTTGCCGCCGATGTTGATTTCGCGCAGGCCATCATCCTCGAGTTGGCACAGTGCTATCGCGCGGTTGTCAAATCCCACAAGGATCTCAAGCTCAGAACATCGGTCGAGAGGCTCGCCAACTATCTTCTTCGGAAGGATCAGCAGGCGGGCGAACTGGGCCATTTTGAACTCAAGATCGAAAAGCGGCGGCTGGCCTCGTATCTGGGCATGACGGCAGAAAACTTGTCGCGCGCGATCCGGACCCTCAATGGCTATGGGGTCGAGATCGACGGGAGCCAAGTCAGGATAACCAATCGCAAGGATCTCAAGGCCTTCGCCAAACCGACACCGTTGATCGACGATCCGAAGTGCTAGGCGAACCCGCGCTGCTCAACGATAGTAGAGCGATTGGCCGTTGTGGAATATCTGCACCTTTGACGGATCGGCCCCAAGCTTGACCGTCTTGCCGCGCACATCGGGATGGATGCCGCCAAGCTTGCTGATCACCTGCCCTGCCTGATCCTGCGGCTCGAAATACAAGATCGTCACTTCGCCCAGCGCTTCGGTGTAAGACACCTTGCCTGAAAAGACCGGATCGTTTTCCACGGGGATCAGATCTTCCGGCCGGACCCCGACATTGACCTTGAGCCCCTTGTCGGCAGCGGTCGTCGGAACCGCCGACCTCGCAACGCCGCCACTGGCGAGTTTCACCACAGTTTCCTTGCCGGTCTCAACGATCTCGCCCGCGAGAAGGTTCATCGCCGGTGAACCGATGAATTGCGCCACAAACTCGTTCTCGGGCCGCTCGTAAAGCTCAAGCGGCGTGCCCACCTGCGCGATGCCCTTGTCGGCCAGAACGACGATCCGGCTTGCCAGCGTCATCGCTTCGACCTGATCGTGGGTGACGTAGATCATCGTCGAGTCGGGCATGGATTCCTTGAGCTGGGCGATCTCGATCCGCGTCGCCACGCGCAGGGCGGCGTCGAGGTTGGAGAGCGGCTCGTCGAAGAGATAGACCTTGGGATCGCGCACGATGGCGCGGCCGATGGCGACACGCTGGCGCTGGCCGCCGGAGAGGGCCTTGGGCAGGCGGTCGAGATAGGGCTCGAGTTGCAGGATCTTGGCTGCCTTGGTCACGGCCGCCTCGATCTCCGAGGCCGATTTCTTGGCAAGCTTGAGGGCAAAGCTCATGTTGTCGCGCACGGTCATATGCGGATAGAGCGCGTAGTTCTGAAATACCATCGCGATGTCACGGTCCCTGGGAGGCACATCGTTGACCACACGGCCGCCGATGGTGAT
>JBFEXG010000270.1:0-3371 GCA_041546005.1 Paracoccaceae bacterium | reverse complement strand
GGTTCGGCGTGCCCTTGGGCTATGGCGGCCCGCACGCCGCCTATTTCGCTTGCAAGGACGAATACAAGCGCTCCATGCCGGGCCGTATCGTCGGCGTCTCGGTCGATAGCCACGGCCATCCCGCCTATCGCCTCTCGCTTCAGACCCGCGAGCAGCACATCCGCCGCGAGAAGGCGACCTCCAACGTCTGCACCGCGCAGGCGCTTCTGGCGGTCATGGCCTCGATGTATGCGGTGTTCCACGGGCCCAAGGGCCTTCAGGCCATCGCCCAGCGGATTCACCGCAAGACCGTCCGCCTTGCCCGTGGCCTCGAAGAGGCGGGCTTCAAAGTCGAGCCCGAGGTGTTCTTCGATACGATCACCGTCGATGTAGGCCCGCTTCAAGCCGCCGTCATGCAGCTTGCCGTCGAGAACGGCATCAACCTGCGCAAGGTGGGCAAGAACAAGGTCGGCATCAGCCTTGACGAGCGCACCCGCCGCTCGACCATCGAGGCCGTCTGGCGCGCCTTCGGCATCGAGCGCAAGGACGACGACATCTCGCACCGCTACCGTGTGCCGGAAGAGCTGCACCGCCAGTCCGACTATCTCACCCACCCGATCTTCCACATGAACCGCGCCGAGACCGAGATGATGCGCTATATGCGCCGCCTCTCCGACCGCGATCTGGCGCTCGACCGCGCCATGATCCCCTTGGGCTCCTGCACCATGAAGCTCAACGCCGCGGTCGAGATGATGCCGATCACATGGCCCGAGTTCGCCTTCCTGCACCCCTTCGTGCCGCTCGATCAGGCCGCCGGCTATCAGGAGATGATCACCGATCTTTCCGCCAAGCTCTGCACCATCACCGGCTATGACGCCATGTCGATGCAGCCCAACTCGGGCGCGCAGGGCGAATACGCTGGCCTTCTCACGATCATGGCCTATCACCGCGCCCGCGGCGATTCCGAGCGCAAGATTTGCCTCATCCCCGTCTCGGCCCATGGCACCAATCCGGCCTCGGCCCAGATGTGCGGCATGGAGGTGGTCGTGGTGAAATCGACCGAAGAGGGCAACATCGACGTGGCCGACTTCCGCGCCAAGGCCGAGGCCGCGGGCGACCGTCTGGCGGCCTGCATGATCACCTATCCCTCGACCTTCGGCGTTTTTGAGGAAACCGTCCGCGAGGTCTGCGAGATTACGCATCAGTTCGGCGGTCAGGTCTATATCGACGGCGCCAATATGAACGCCATGGTCGGCCTCGCCCGCCCCGGCGATCTGGGCGGCGATGTGAGCCACCTCAACCTGCACAAGACCTTCGCCATCCCGCACGGCGGCGGCGGCCCTGGCATGGGCCCGATCGGCGTCAAGGCGCACCTCGCGCCCTATCTGCCCGGGCACCCCGAAACCGGCGGCGCCGAAGGCCCCGTCTCGGCGGCCCCATGGGGCTCGGCCTCGATCCTGCTCATCTCATGGGCCTATGTCCTGATGATGGGGGGCAGGGGCCTCACGCAGGCGACGAAGGTGGCGATCCTCAACGCCAACTACATCGCCAAGCGGCTCGAGGCGGGCTACGAGATCGCCTATTCGGGCCGCAACGGCCGCGTGGCGCATGAGTGCATCCTCGACACCCGCCCCTTCGCCGACAGCGCAGGCGTCACGGTCGACGATATCGCCAAGCGCCTGATCGACAACGGCTTCCATGCGCCCACCATGAGCTGGCCGGTGGCCGGCACGCTGATGGTGGAACCCACGGAGTCGGAAACCAAGGCCGAGCTCGACCGTTTCTGCAACGCCATGCTCGACATCCGCGCCGAGATCGCCAAGGTCGAGGCCGGCGAATGGCCGCAGGACAATAACCCGCTGTGCAACGCGCCGCATACGGTCGAAGACCTCGTGTCGGACTGGGATCGCCCCTACTCCCGCAAAGAGGGCTGCTTCCCCGCCGGTTCCTTCCGCGTCGACAAATACTGGTCGCCGGTGAACCGCGTCGACAACGTCTATGGCGATAGGCACCTGATCTGCACCTGCCCGCCGCTCGAGGACTATATCGAAGCGGCCGAATAGACAGGCGGCAGCACCAAAAAGATCGGGGGGCCACTGGCCCCCCGTTTCGTTTTCGGCGATGCGCCGGGATCAGCCCGGCGACAGGCCGCGCAGCCGCTCGGACCGGCGCCGCAGAAGCTCGACCGTGGTCAGAAGCATGATCGAGATCACCACAAGGATCGTCGCCGCGGCGAGGATCGTCGGCGAGATCTGTTCGCGCAAGCCGGTGAACATCTGCCACGGCAGGGTCTGCTGGCGCGCGGAGCCCACGAAGAGCACCACGACCACCTCGTCAAACGAGGTGATGAAGGCGAAAAGCCCGCCCGAGATAACGCCCGGCAGAATGAGCGGCATCTGCACGCGGAAGAAGGTGGTCACCGGATTGGCGCCCATATTGGCCGCCGCGCGGGTGAGCGAATTGTCAAAGCCCACAAGCGTCGCCGTCACCGTGATGATGACGAAAGGCACGCCCAGAACCGCGTGCGCAAGGATCACCTTCACATAGCCCACGAAGGTCTGGCTCAGGCCGAGGTTCAGCTCGATCCAGTTGCCCAAGGGAGCGTAGAAGAAGAACATCCCCGTGGCCGAAATGATGAGCGGCACGATCATCGGCGAGATCAGGATCGCCATGATCGCCCGCCGCGCCGGAACGTGGCTCTGGCTCAGACCGATGGCCGCGAGCGTGCCGAGGCTCACCGAGATCACCGTCGCAATCGGCGCGATGATCAGCGAGTTTTTCAGCGGGATCATCCATTCCTCGGTGGTGAGGAAGTTGCGGTAATGCTTGAGCGAATAGCCCGCCGCCTCGAAATTCAGCATCTCGGGCGTGAAGGTGAAGAAATCCTGCGCGTTAAAGCTCAGCCACATGACGGGCAACAAAGGCGCGATCAGGAAGAAGAAGATCAGCCCGCAGATAAGCATGAACGAGTTGTGCCAGAGTGTCTGGCCGGCGGTGTAATAGACCGGCACGTTCTTGCGATATTCGCCACGGTCCAGCCAATAGATGAACCAGCTCAACACCGCGCCGATCAGAACGCCCGAAACGACGCCACCGGCACTGCCGGTCGTCAGTCCGGCAAGGCCGAGGATGACGATGGTGCCAAGCCTGCTCTGGGTCCGATTGAAAGGCAGCTTGTCGATGGCGAAGGCGATGATCGCGCCGAGGATGCCGCCGATGACAAATCCGGTCCACGGCGATCCATAGGCATTGCCCACCACAAAGCCGAACATCGCGGCCAGAAGTGCGGAAAGGGGCGCGGTAAAGGTCGCGAAGGGCGGGCGAAACTCTTGCATCGTGCTTGCCATGATTTCAGCCCCCCAGCTTCACGTTGTCGATGCCCACGATCCGGT
>JBFEXG010000348.1:0-2295 GCA_041546005.1 Paracoccaceae bacterium | reverse complement strand
GGCGCCCGGCCAAAGGATCACTTCCGCGCTGATCCGCGTCGAGATCGCGGCCACCGACGAGGGCATCGACGAGAAGGCCTCGGACTGGTTCGTGCCCGAGAGCCTTGCCATGAGTAGGGTCGTCGATGATGCGGCGA
Organism: Paracoccaceae bacterium; assembly: GCA_041546005.1. Taxonomy (GTDB): domain Bacteria; phylum Pseudomonadota; class Alphaproteobacteria; order Rhodobacterales; family Rhodobacteraceae; genus RFZI01. Next base: position 2,158 of record JBFEXG010000348.1, on the reverse strand, counting down.
TCATCGCGACCGACTTCCGGATCGACTCGGGCGGGCATATGCGGATGGCGGTCTTTGTTCGGCCCGAGACGGGCGGGCGCCGGATCGGCCGCGTGGTCCAGCGGCTGTGCGAGATCGAGACCTACAAGACGATGGCGATGCTCGGCCTTTCGCGGGCGCGGGAGATGTCGCCGCGTCTTGGCGAACTTGATGATGAGTTGAGCCAGCTTGTCGCCGGCATGTCGCACGACGATGTGCGCCCCGCCGATACCCTGCACCGGCTTTTGGTGATGTCGGCCGAGCTTGAAGGGCTTGCCTCGCGCTCGAGCTTCCGTTTCGGTGCGACCACGGCTTATGAAGCGATTGTAAACCAGCGCATCGAGGTCTTGCGCGAGGTGCGTTTCAAGGGGCGGCAGACCTTGGCCGAGTTTATGATGCGGCGCTTTGATCCGGCGATGCGGACGGTCAAATCGACCGAGCGGCGGATGGAAGGCATGGCCCAACGGGCGATGCGGGCGGGTGATCTTTTGCGGACACGGGTGGACGTGGAACGCTCGGCCGAGAACCAGGCACTTCTGGAATCGATGGACCGGCGCGCCGACCTGCAGCTGCGCCTGCAGCAGACGGTCGAGGGGCTCTCGGTCGTGGCGATAAGCTACTACGCGGTCAACCTTGTCGTCTATCTGCTGACGCCCGTTGCCGAGCGCCTGCACTGGTCGAAGACCGCGCTCGCCGCGGGGGCTACTCTGCCGGTATTGCTTGCGGTCTGGGGGATGATCCGGCGGATCCGGAAGAAGCTGCATTAAGGATCCGGTCAGTTGCCACCGCGCCGCCGACCATCGCCAGTAGCGCAAGGATCGCCGCGACAGACAGCGTCGGGATGCCCGCAAGGCCCGCGCCCACGGTGCAGCCGCCCGCCAGAACCCCGCCAAAGCCCATCAGGACAGCACCCGCCAGATAGCGGCCCGTTTCGCGGGGCGAGGTGAAGCTCTGCCAGCTGAACTGGCCGCGCAAGACAGCGAGAAGGGCTGCACCCCCCAGCGTTCCACCGATCAGGCCAACGCCAAAGTTGGCGGGAATGGCGGTCGAGGCGACCGTGAAGAAAAGGCTGTCGGCCCAAGGGGCGGTAAACGACAGACTTTCAAGCGCTATAGGGTCGAAATCGTCGACGAGGACAAAGCCGGTCCCGATCCAGCCAATAGGCACCAGCGCGCCGATGGCGGCGGCCCCTGCCAGAAGGCCCCAGCTCGGTCGGTGGCGCAGGGCATAGGCCGCAGCGCTCGCCGCAATGAGGCCGGTCCAGAGCGCCGCGCCACCGGGCAGGGCGGCGAGGGAAGCGGAGGGCAGGTCGATCGTGATGGCGCCGATGGAGGTCCGCAGCGGTGAGAGAATGCCCTTGAGCGTGGCGTGGGCGGTGACGGCAAAGAGCGTCACGACTGTTAGCGCGCGGAGGTTGCCGCCCGCGCCCAGAACGGTGAGGCGTGCCACACAGCCACGGGCAAGAACCATGCCGGCTCCGAAAAGAAGCCCTCCAACAAGGATCGCGGCGACGGGCAGGTTGCTGGTCATCAGACGGTGATCATCAAAGGCGATCCACCCCCGCGCAACGGTGATCTGAGTTCCGAGCGTCGCCACAGCCAGAGCCGCGAGCCAAACAGCGCGCGCCCCGCGCCGATCCTGCCCGACAACCCCGCGACGAAGGCAGAAGGCTGTCACTTGCGCCAGAGCGCCGAACGCGAGGCCAAGGGCGAGGCCGAACCAGACGGCGGCTTGAGGTGCGGTGAGGGTCTCGAACCCGAGATCGGCGAACATGGGAATCCTTTCCGAAAGGCGGTTTGACCCCGTGCTAGAGCGTAACGGGCGTTCCGGCAAACCGGCGCAGCGGGCCGTTTTCGGCGGGTTTTCCCGTGGCGTAGGAGGAAATTCTCAAGGCGACGGAAAAGCAAAACGCCGTTCCATGTTTCCACGGAACGGCGAAAAGATTGCCCTATTTTGCAGGGATCAAAGCCCGCGAATGCGCGGGTCGAGCGCGTCGCGAAGGCCATCGCCGATGTAGTTCACGCTCAAGACAGTGAGCGAGATGCACAGACCCGGCCAAATCACCCGCTCGGGGAAGGAAGCCATGCGGTCAACGCTGTCGAAGAGGATCTTTCCCCATGTCGGGAAATCGGAGGGGAAG
>JBFEXG010000326.1:0-2667 GCA_041546005.1 Paracoccaceae bacterium | reverse complement strand
CTCAACCTTCAGATCGCCCCTCCCCGACCAGGTTCCCAAGGTCTGCCAGGATGTCACGACATTGGCATATTCGATCCGGCGGCCCTTGTTTTCGCCGTGCGCGATATTGACGGTCGCACTCGGCAGGTATCGCACCAACTCAATTCGAACGGGCCCGCCGAGCCGAGCCAGCGGATTGGCGGAAATCCTGATCTTGCCATCATCCCCCAACACCACTTCGAGGCGAACGCCCTCTGCATGGCCCGTATGCTCCGCAATCTGGGCCTCGATTTCATCCGGGTGCGCCCCGCCAATCGTCGCTTGTCCGGCAATCATGAACTGCGGGGTATAAATTGTCCGCGCCTGAAGAGCATGGGCATAGCCCTTCTGACGGCTCGTAAACTCCGGGCTACCGAACGTATCCTTCCAGCCGATATAATCCCAATAATCGACGTGAAGCGCCAAGGCGATGACATCAGGGCGCACTGCGATTTCTTGCAAAAGCGCATCGGCCGGAGGACAGGACGAACAGCCCTGCGAAGTGAAAAGCTCGACAACTACCGGAGCGTCTTCTGCAAAGCTCTTTTGCGGAAGTACCCCCAAGAGCAACAGCACAAGAAAAGACTTCACAAATCCCATTTCACGCCCATGTGCGACCATCTGAGACAGGCTAGATCATCCGCCGATCAATGGCCAATCAAGGATTTGCGAGTCATTGTGACACCGCATCCGGAATCGGACGACTTCAAAACCGGGTCGCCTGAAACCTCCACTTGGGTTTTATTGTGCACAATGGTATACAAAAAGGGTCTCCACCCCTTGATTGCCAATGCCACATAGGGCAGAAGCGGCCCAACAACCCCGAAAACTCCAGCGCGAGGAGCACGCCATGCCTATCAAAGTCGGCCTCGATACCGCCAAGACCCGCAAGACCCTGACCGCGGGCGGCAAGAGCATCGCCTACTATTCGATCCCCGCCGCTCAGGAAGCCGGCTTGGGCGATTTCTCGCGCTTGCCCGCCGCCCTGAAGGTTGTTCTCGAGAACATGCTTCGCTTCGAAGATGGCGGCTTCTCGGTCTCGATCGACGACATCAAAGCCTTTGCCGAATGGGGTACCAACGGCGGCCAGAACCCGCGCGAGATCGCCTATCGTCCGGCCCGCGTGCTCATGCAGGATTTCACCGGCGTTCCCGCCGTGGTCGACCTTGCCGCCATGCGCGACGGGATCAAGGCCCTTGGCGGCGACGCCCAGCAGATCAACCCGCTGAACCCCGTCGATCTTGTCATCGACCACTCGGTGATGATCGACGAGTTCGGCAACCCCCGCGCCTTCCAGATGAACGTTGACCGCGAATATGAGCGGAACATGGAGCGGTACCAGTTCCTCAAGTGGGGTCAGGGCGCCTTTAACAATTTCCGCGTTGTCCCGCCCGGCACCGGCATCTGCCATCAGGTGAACCTCGAATACCTCGCCCAGACCGTCTGGACCGACACCGACCAGACCGGCGCAACCGTCGCCTACCCCGACACGCTCGTCGGCACCGACAGCCACACCACCATGGTGAACGGCCTTGCCGTCCTTGGCTGGGGCGTAGGCGGGATCGAGGCCGAGGCCGCGATGCTCGGCCAGCCGATCTCGATGCTGATCCCCGAGGTCGTGGGCTTCAAGCTCACCGGCGAGATGGTCGAAGGCACCACCGCGACCGACCTCGTCCTCAAGGTCGTCCAGATGCTGCGCAAGCATGGCGTTGTCGGCAAGTTCGTCGAATTCTACGGGCCCGGTCTCGATCACCTGCCCCTCGCCGACCGCGCGACCATCGCCAACATGGCGCCCGAATACGGCGCGACCTGCGGCTTCTTCCCGATCGACGGCGAGACCCTGCGCTATCTGCGCCAGACAGGCCGCGACGAGGACCGCATCGCCCTCGTTGAAGCCTACGCCAAGGAAAACGGCTTCTGGCGCGGCGCAGACTATGCGCCGATCTATTCTTCGACGCTCGAGCTCGATATGGGGACGATCGTCCCTGCAATCTCCGGCCCCAAGCGCCCGCAAGACTATCTGCCGCTGACGACCGCCAAGGCCGCTTTCGCCAAGGAAATGGCCGAGGGCTTCAAGCGCCCCAACGACAAGCAGGTGCCGGTGAAGGGCGAGGATTACACCATGTCCTCGGGCAAGGTCGTGATCGCCTCGATCACCTCGTGCACCAACACCTCCAACCCCTATGTGCTGATCGGCGCAGGCCTTGTCGCCAAGAAAGCGCATGAGCTGGGCCTCACCCGCAAGCCTTGGGTCAAGACCTCGCTCGCCCCCGGCAGTCAGGTTGTCACCGAATACCTCGAGGCCGCGGGCCTTCAGGAACACCTCGATGCCATCGGCTTCAACCTTGTGGGTTATGGCTGCACCACCTGCATCGGCAACTCGGGCCCCCTTCAGCCGGAAATCTCCAAAGCCATCGCCGAGGGCGATCTGGTGGCGACCTCGGTGCTTTCGGGCAACCGCAACTTCGAAGGCCGCATCAGCCCCGATGTGCGCGCCAACTACCTCGCCTCGCCGCCGCTGGTTGTCGCCTATGTGCTTGCCGGTGACATGAACATCGATCTGACGACCGAGCCGTTGGGACAGGACAAAAATGGCAACGACGTTTACCTGAAAGACATCTGGCCGACCAACAAAGAGATCGCAGATAT
>JBFEXG010000320.1:0-2749 GCA_041546005.1 Paracoccaceae bacterium | reverse complement strand
TTTGCGGCTTGTAGCCATGTCGATCACGAGATTGGGCGGTTCATGGACGCGCTGCGGGCCTCGCCCATCGGTCAGAATACCACGGTCGTTCTGTTGTCTGACAACGGGTTCAACCTCGGAACCCACGACAGCTTCCACAAGATGAGCCAGTGGGACTCGGCGGCGCATGTTCCCTTGGGGATATGGCACGCGGGGATGACGGGCGGACAGACTGTCGATATGCCCGTTTCGCTGCACAATCTGCCCAAGACCCTCATGGATATCGCGGGCCTCGCGCCGCGGCCGGATTGGGTCTCGGGACAAAGCCTTTTGCCTTTGATAGACACCAGTTTCGGCACCTACGACCGCTCCAAATCTCCCCTCACGGCGGTCTTTGGGACACTGTCGATCCGGCCGTCTGTCGAAGGTTATGAGCACTTGCGCTATTTCCGCTATCCCAATGGCGAAGAGCACGTCTATGACGTGGTCCGCGATCCGGGCGAGACTACCAACATCGTCTCGGGCTCCGAGACGCAGTTTCTGAGAGAGGAACTGGTGCGCGCCGGTCTCGATCTGGGGCTGGACTTGCGGGGCATGGAAAGCGGCGGCTCGGAGGTCAAAGCGCTCATGGCGATGGATGGCTCGGTCATCCTCGAAGGGGGTGGCGACGACAATCACTATTGGGCCTATGGTGAAGCCGCCGAAAAGATCGTCGAACGGCCGGACGGTGGCTTTGACACGCTCTGGTATCTCGCTGGCCCTGATGGCTACACCTTGCGCGTCCCCGCCAATATCGAGGTGGTCCGCATGGCGACAGTTGTCGCCCGCAATGAAGAGGACACTTCTGTCGGCAAGGCCGTCCGGATCGTGGCCCATCCCGACAGCGCGATCACCTTTGAATCCTCAGAGCGCGTGAGCGTCCATGTCACCGGAAGCAAAGGCGATGATGTGATGATCGGCCCGGTCTATGCGGGCGCGTTTTTTGACGGCGGCGAAGGCGACGACGTGCTGATCGCGCGCTCGAGCCGTCGCAAAGACCGGCACGAATTCTATGGCGGCCCCGGCAACGATACGCTCATTGGCGGCAATGGCCGCGATATCCTTGATGGCGGGCCGGGAGATGACATCATTCGCGCGGGCGATGGCTTTGCCAAGGTCTTCGGCGGCCCCGGCAACGATACGATCTCTGTCGGCGACAGCACCAGCATGATCGACACCGGCCCTGGGCGCAACACGGTCGTGTCGGGGACAGGCAGCGATACCTTTCACATCGGCCCTGGCGAAAACAAGATCACAGGCGGTTCGGGCGACAAAACCTTTGTCATCGATTGGGGCGGGGTGTGCATTATCACCGATTGGTCGCCCGGATCGGTGGTTGATCTGACCGGATGGCCCGGCGCACCGACTATGGCCGTAGAAAACGGCGCATTGATCCTCCAATACGGGATGTCGTTCGTCGTTCTGGAAGGCTGCACCGATCCCGCCGCACTGGCGCCGTTTCTCAAGCTTCCGAAGTCTGCTTGAGTTGGAAGGCCTGCGCCAGTTTGTGATCAAACCCAAAGGCCGGCTCGTATCCAACCCGCGCGAGCGCCGGGGCATAGCCCTCAAATTCTGCAATCGACGCCTCGATCGCTCGCCCCAGAACAACGACCATTTTTGGTGCCTTGCCTGAAAGCCCGGCAAGGATTCGCTCGGTGGCGCTCGGTGTCGCGCGCGGGTCCGATAGGAAAAGAACGTTTGGCGTCTCGCGGGCGGTCACGGCGATGGTTGAGGCGACGAAAGCTGCGCCTAGCTTATCGGACAAGACCCGAGGATTGGGCCCGGTAATCCCGCTGCGCGCTCTGAGTGTTGCAAGAACCGCATGAAATCCGGAGTCATCCTCTTGAATCGTGATCGAAAGATCGGGCCGCAAAGCGGACAGGTGTAGCGCGTGGAAGCCGCAGCCAAAACCGACCTCAAAGAGCCGCGCCGTATCGGGGATGATCTGTGGCAGCCGCCGCGCAAGCTTGCGTTCAAACTTGCCCGCCGAGATGGATTTGAGGACCGGCGGCGCGAAGATGCGTGGATCGACCGGAAGCTCGATCGTCCCGTTGCGAACCCATTCAAGCGGCACATCCGCGCTGATGTCGATAGGGCCTGCGGCATAGGTTCCTAGATCTCCCGCTAGCGGCTGGGCCTTGGCTTTGCGTTTTGCCTTGGCGGCGTCGCCTTGCCGCTTTTCCACCTCAGACATGAGCGCCGCGATCTTTTCCTTGTCGCGCGGCTGCGGCGGCTTGGCGACGATCTGCGAGATCGGAACGGCCGAAGCCGCGGCCAGATCCGAGACAAGCTCGCGGTAGGCATCTGTTGTCTTCAACTCTGCAAGCCGCGCCTCGGCCCGCTCGACCGCAGCATCATGAAGACGGGCAAGAACGGGATCACCCAGCAGGATGTCGATGATCCGGTTCCGCTCGTCCGAATAGCGCAGCATCGTCTCGTCGCGGACCTCGTTGCGATCCTGCAAGGACCAATAGTCGGAATTATACTTGTCCTTCTTGTTGTTCACATTGCCGCGCATCTTGCGGATGGCATAGCTGTCGACCGATTTAACAGCATAGTGGTTGAGCTGAACCCAGTCATAGCCGACCGTTCGGGTGATCGACCGCCAGCCCCGGAACTTGAAATAGTCCTCCATTGGCAGGCCCGAGCCATTCAGCCAATGCACCGTATCGGGAAAGGGCGTGTCGATGTGGCGATTCTTTATCTTGGGGCGGTGGATGCCGAGCTTCCA
>JBFEXG010000318.1:0-2817 GCA_041546005.1 Paracoccaceae bacterium | reverse complement strand
GCTCTGATGTGACGCAGAAGCTCTCGCAAATCCGACCGATGACGCAGGAAGAGCAGCAGGCGATGATGCAACAAATCGTCGACCAACAGCGCCGGCTTCAGCAGGCCGCAGCGCAAGCATCGGCCCCTGCCGCGGCTGCAGTGGCGGCCGCCGGTGCCAAACCGGGCTTTGACGAGAACGATCCATCCACTTGGGGAAATCCGGGCCGGAATGACCCCTGCCCCTGTGGCTCGGGCAACAAATTCAAGCACTGCCACGGCAAGCTGGCCTGATCCCTGCCTGATTTGGGCCTGAAAGAATCCGTCTCGAGGTCCTCAACAGGTCGCGATTCTAGGCGACTTTGTTTCCAAATCCCTAACGGGTTTGGAGTTGTTGATGATTGCGATCAGGAAATATGCCATCGCCGGAGTCACCTTTGCGGTGTTGGTCGCGGGTGCGCTTGTCATTCAGAATTCGGGCGCCGGAGCGAGCCTTGTCGGCAAGAGTTCGGGCGATGAGCCCTTCGCCTTTTCGCCCCTGCCCGAGCTGAGCCCGGAAGAGGCGCGCGATCCAAGGTTTGGGCCGGTTCTTCTTGCGCCCGAGGTTGCGGATGCCGTGGCCGGCCTTGCCTTCCCAAACAGCTTTGATCGGACTAGCAGGCAAGAGCCGCTGCGGCTGGCCTCGATCAATTTCGATCTCCTTCCCGGCGCCGAGGCAGCGGCAGACTGTGTGCCAGAGCTTTTCGCCGCGCCGGTGGAAGGGGCGATGGTCGATCTTGCCCTGAGCGCCCCTTGCCTGCCCAGTGCAAGCTTTGTCTTGCATCATCAGGGGATGATGATTTCGGGCCTGACGGACGAAGAGGGAAATGCCGATCTGTCGATACCGGCGTTGGCCTCAACAGCGGTGTTTGTCCTGTCGTTCGATCTCGGACCGAGCGCGATGGCTGTTGCGCAGGTGGCGGATCTTGATCGCTATGGCCGCGCGGCGCTGATGTGGGAAGGTGCGGTCGGTGCCCAGCTGCACGCGCAGGAATTTGCCGCTCCGTTCGGAGCGCCGGGCTATGTATGGCAGGAAGCGCCGAATGCCGGGGCGGGCACATTTGCGGCACTTGGCCAGCGCACCATTGCGGGCGGCTATTTCGCCCAAGTCTATACCTTTCCGGTTGGGGCCTCGCCAGCGACAGGCGAGGTTGAGCTCTCGGTCGAGATCCCTGTGACCGCCGAAAACTGCGGTCGCGAGGCGAGCGCGCAGAGCCTTCAGATCCTGCCGGGCGAAAGGGCCGTGGCCAACGATCTTGTTGTCACCATGCCGGGCTGCGAGGCCACGGGCGATATTCTCGCACTTGGCGCCATGTATCAGGCGATGGCTGTCGCCGCCCGATAGCTAGAGTAGGCCGCTCGCACGGAAACTCAGCTCGCGTGATTTGCCGATGATCAGATGGTCGTGCAGGATAAGGCCCAGCACCTCGGCCGCCGATCCGATCTGTCCGGTCAGAAGGATATCGGCGTCCGACGGGGTAGGATCGCCCGAGGGATGATTGTGAACAAGGATGAGCGCCGAGGCGTTCAGCTCGAGCGCTCGTTTGACCACCTCGCGCGGGTAAACGGGCACATGATCGACCGTGCCGCGCGCCTGTTCTTCATCGGCGATCAGCGCGTTCTTCTTGTCGAGATAGAGGACGCGGAAATGCTCGGTCTCGCGATGGGCCATGACCGTGTGGCAGTAGTCGAGCAGCGCGTCCCAGCTTGAGATCACTTGCCGCCGCATGACGCGGGCGCGGGCGAGGCGCTGGGCGGCAGCTTCGATGATCTTCAATTCGCAAATGACGGCCTCGCCAACGCCATCGGTCTCAGCAAGGCGGGCGGGTGACGCGCTAATCACCCCATTGAAATCGACGAACCGGTCGATCAGCCGCCTTGCGAGGGGCTTTACGTCCTGCCGGGGGATAGCGCGAAAGAGGACAAGCTCGAGCATCTCGTAGTCCGGCAGCGCCGCCGCGCCACCCGCCATGAAACGTTCGCGCAGGCGTTTTCGGTGGTCGGCGATATAGGAGGGAAGGCGCGCGCCAACGCCAAGGCCGGCCACAGGAATCTCGGCCTCGTCAAACGGCAAAAGAGCTTCGGCAAAGGCGGCGGGCTTGGGCATGGCCCGACTATCGGGCCAGCTTGGTTAGCGATTGGTTAAGGGCATCAGCCCTTCATCGAATCCCAAAAGCCCTTCACTGTCGAAAAGAAGCTCGAGCTTTGCGGATTGTTCTCGGCGCTCAGCTTGTCGAACTCGCGCAGCAGCTCTTTTTGCTTCGAGGTGAGTTTGACCGGCGTTTCCACAGACAGTTCGATCATCATATCGCCGTGGCTTCCGCCGCGCAGGGCGGGCATCCCCTTGCCGCGCAGGCGCATTTGCCGGCCCGACTGGCTGCCTTCGGGGATCTTGACCCGGCTGCGGCCGCCGTCGATCGTCGGCACCTCGATATCGCCGCCGAGCGAGGCATCGACCATCGAGACAGGCACGCGGCAATAAAGGTTGGTGCCGTCGCGCTGGAACAGGCGGTGTTCGGAAACTTCGATGAAGATATAAAGATCGCCAGTCGGCCCGCCGCGCATTCCGGCCTCGCCCTCGCCGGCAAGGCGGATGCGGGTGCCGGTTTCAACACCGGCGGGGATATTGACCGAGAGCGAGCGCTCTTTCTCGACCCGGCCAGCGCCGTGGCAGGTCTTGCAGGGGTTCTTGATGGTCTGGCCCATGCCGTTGCAGGTCGGGCAGGTGCGCTCGACCGTGAAGAAGCCCTGCTGGGCGCGGACCTTGCCCATGCCGGAACAGGTCGGGCAGGTCACAGGC
>JBFEXG010000349.1:0-2277 GCA_041546005.1 Paracoccaceae bacterium | reverse complement strand
CGAAGCGGATATCGCCATCCGCAACTTTCGACCCACCGAGCCCGACCTCGTGGCCCGCCGCCTGCGCGAAGCCGCCGCGCGGTTCTATGGCACGCCCGACTACATCGCTTCGCTCGGGCCGCTGCACGGGCCGTCCGACCTTGCCAAGGCCGACATCATCGGGCCGCAGGAAGCCGAGACCTTCCTCGGCGCGCTGAACCAGCTTGGGATTGGCGTCAGTAGAGCCAATGTTCGTCTCAGTTGTTCGAGCTATATGGCGATGTGGGCCATGGCCAAGCTTGGCCTTGGGCTGGCGATGATCGACGAGCGGGTGGGCGATGCCGATCCCGATATGGCTCGCGCACTTGTCGATCACGCGGCCTTTGTTTTTCCGGTCTGGTTGGTGGCTCATCGCGAGATACACCGCAGCCGCCGCCTGCGGTTTGTCTTCGATTTCCTCGCCGAACGCCTGCGCTAGAGGTCCGCACTGGCAATAGCGGCGATGAGCGCCTAGATGCGGGGAAAGCAAGAACGGAGCCCCCAATGGACGACCAGACCCGTATCGAGATCGAAGCCGCCGCCTTTCGCGCCCTGCGCCATCACCTGATGGAAAAGCGGCCCGATGTGCAGAACATCGACATGATGAACCTCGCCGGTTTCTGCCGCAACTGCCTCTCGCGCTGGTATCAGGAGGCGGCAAACGAGCGCGGCATCGAGATGAGCAAGGACGAGGCGCGCGAGATCTACTACGGGATGCCCTACGACGAGTGGCGGGCGCAGAACCAGACCGAGGCCGGCCCTGAAAAGCAGAAAGCCTTTGAAAAGGCCTTTGCCGAGAACGTGGGCAAGAAGGACTAGGCGCTAACCTAGGGCGCCGTCCTACGACCCTGTCTCCCGATCTCTTCTGAGTTCGAGATACGCCATTCCCGGATTCGTACGCGCCTTTTCGAATATTTCGGCAGCCTCGCCGGTCAATCGTGCCCCATAGGCATCGGCAAGCCACCCGAGCGCTTCGGATTCTGTCACGACATCCTCGGCGACAAATCCGCCTGCCCTGCGGGCGGCCTGGACAAGTACGCTGCTACGGGTAGGACCAGCCTGCGCTTTGCCCATTCGCCACAGATCGTAGTCAAACATCCTACGGCACTTTTCCGGAGAATATTCCTCGGTGATCGGCCTTCTGCCCGCTGGCCGAAGACCCGTGCGAACCAGAATCTTGCCTGATGCTTCGTTTATCATATCCCAATAGACCCCGTAGATGACCTCAAGGTCGGGCAGCAGGCGGAGCTCATCTTTCACGGCATCCGTGGCTTCTGACATCAAACCATTGCCGTGCCACGGGCTTCCAAGCGCATAGAAATATTCGCCATGCCAGCGCTGACGCTCGTTTCGCTCCATATAGAAGCCGCAAACACCCGCGAGCGCCCCGCCCCCGCCTTTTGGGATCATCGCAAAAAGGCCCATCCCCCCATCGGACCACATTTCAGACTCTCTGCCCATAACGCGCACCCACTTCTCGGCGGCGTCATGAGCATCGGCCGGATCTTTGGTGTTATGGGCCAGCATTCCGACAACATCGGGATCGCCGAATACCACGCGCGCGATTTCATCCACATCGGCAGCGTCGACAGGGCGCAACAGCAAGCGTTTGGTCTCAATCTCCATGCGAAAATGGTATCATTTTTGAGGCAACTTTCCAACGGCGGATGCACTTCCGCACAGCGCCTGTGCGGCAACGGTGGCTGTTCGCAAAGCCGTTGGGGGCCTATCCTCTCTTCGATTTCAAAACGGATGGAGGCCCCGATGTCGGGCAGATTACCCACCTATTTCATTTCCCACGGCGGCGGCCCCTGGCCCTGGCTCGAAGGGATGCGGCGGCAGCTTGCCAATCTCGAGGTCTCGCTCAAGCGGATGCCCGACGAGATCGGCGTGAAACCAAAGGCCGTTCTCGTCATCTCCGGCCATTGGGAGGGCGCGGATTTCGCCGTAATGCACTCCGCCAAGCCGCCGATGGTTTACGACTATTCGGGCTTTCCCGACGAGACCTATCAGATCGTCTATCCCGCCCCCGGCGCGCCGGAACTGGCGGAGCGGACCGCTGATCTCATCTCGGCGGCTGGCCTTCCCACCCATCTCGACGATGCCCAAGGCTTCGATCATGGCACCTTCGCGCCGCTTTATGTGATGTATCCTCAGGCGGACGTGCCGGTCTAACAGGTCTCGATGAAGCGCGGCTATGATCCGGCGCTGCATTTCGCCCTCGGCCGCGCCCTTGCGCCCCTGCGCGACGAAGGCGTG
>JBFEXG010000359.1:0-2113 GCA_041546005.1 Paracoccaceae bacterium | reverse complement strand
GCAACACCCGATCAAGCTCGGCCTCGAAGGCCGCACGATCCTTGCCAAAGGGGCGATGATCGACCACCGAGGTCGGCACGCCAAGTGCCTCGGCCTTGGCCAGCCCGCCGGCCTCGGGATCATTGGATAGAACCAGAACAGGCCGCGCCGGATGATCGTCGGTCATCGATTTCACAAGGGCGACCATGTTGGAGCCACCGCCCGAAATCAGGATGCCGACACGACGGCTCACAAAAGCTGCCCAGTATAGGCGACACCCTGCCCCTTCACCACGCGGCCAATAACCCGCACGTCCTCGCCTTCAGCCTTCAGAACCTCGGCCAAAGCGTCGGCCCGATCCGCCGCCACGACCGCGATCATGCCGATGCCGGAGTTGAAGGTCTTGAGAAGCTCGGGCTCTTCCATCTTCGCAGTCTCAGCCAGCCAACGGAACACACCCGGCAGTTCCCAAGAACCAAGATCGATCTCGGCACCCAAACCTTCCGGCAGGACCCGCGGTAGATTTTCGGTCAGGCCGCCGCCGGTAATATGCGCCAGCGCATGAACGCCGCCCGCGCGCACCGCCGACAGCGCCTGTTTGACGTAGAGCCGCGTCGGCGTCAGCAACGCTTCACCAAGGCTGCCTTCACCAAAGGGCGATGCCGCATCCCAGCCAAGCCCGGAAAGCTCGACCACTTTGCGCACGAAGGAATAGCCGTTGGAATGCACGCCCGACGAAGACAACCCCAAAAGCACGTCGCCCTCCTCGACCCCCGCCGGAAGCTCCGCCCCGCGCTCCATCGCGCCCACGGCAAAGCCTGCCAGATCGAAATCACCCGCGTGATACATCCCCGGCATCTCGGCCGTCTCGCCGCCGATCAGCGCACAACCCGATTGGACGCACCCCTCGGCAATCCCTTCGATGATGCGAGCCGCAGACGGCACGTCGAGCTTTCCGGTCGCAAAATAATCCAGGAAAAACAGAGGCTCGGCACCCTGACACACCAAATCATTGACGCACATCGCCACGAGATCGATGCCGATCGTATCCACATTGCCGGTATCTATGGCGATCCGGAGCTTGGTGCCGACCCCATCGGTCGCCGCCACTAGAACCGGATCGACGTAGCCTGCGCCTTTAAGATCAAAGAGCGCGCCAAAGCCGCCCAAGCCCGACATCACCCCCGGCCGCGCCGTCCGCTTGGCCGCTGGCTTGATCCGCTCCACAAGAGCGTTGCCCGCATCGATATCGACACCCGCATCCGCATAGGTCAGCCCGGTCTTGGTGCTCATCTGGTTCCCCTTTGTCTGGTGCCGCCCCGATACCGCAACCCGACCCCGCTTGCCAGTGACAACTTGACCCTCCTGCACGGCCCAGATAGGCAATCGCAAGGCGGGCCTGTAGCTCAATGGTTAGAGCAGAGCGCTCATAACGCTTTGGTTGGGGGTTCAAGTCCCTCCGGGCCTACCACCTCCCCCATGCCCCGTTCTTTTGGCACCAAATACTCCGGGGGAGTCGCCCGGAACGGGCGGCGGGGGCAGAGCCCCCTCATCGCGGGATGTTGATCTCCGCCAGAAGGCCACCCAAAGCCTCACTCTGTCCAAGCCTTAGACTGCCCCCATGCAGTCGCGCCACATCCGCGACGATTGCAAGCCCAAGGCCAACGCCCGAGCCGCGGTTTTGGTTGCGGGCGGGATCGAGCCGGGTAAAGGGGCGCATTGCTTCGTCCCGCTGCGCCTCGGGGATGCCGGGGCCGTTGTCCTCGACGCTGAAGATTACCGTCCGCTCGGTCGCCCGCACGCCCACCTGCACTGCACTGCCATAGCGCAGCCCGTTGCCGATCAGATTGTCGAGCGCGCGGCGTAGCGCCATCGGCCTGAGCGGCAAAGACACCGCGCCCTCGGCCAGCCCACCATCCGCTCGCCGCACTGCCTGCCCTGCCCGCTCGGCATCCGCGATCACCTGCGCCAAGAGCGCAGCCGGATCGGCCTCTTCGGGCTTGTCGGAGGCATCCTGCCGGCCGAATTCGAGGAACGCATCCACCAGATGCTGCATATCCTCGACGTCTGAAATCAACGGCCCCGCCTCTTTCTCGTCCATCATCGACAGCGCAAGCCTGAGCCGCGTCAGCGG
>JBFEXG010000106.1:0-7778 GCA_041546005.1 Paracoccaceae bacterium | reverse complement strand
GTTGGTGAAGGCCGGCCAAGCTGTGGCGGCAGGCGACAGGCTCGCGGTCCTTGAAGCCATGAAGATGGAACACGCTCTGACCGCTGGCCGTGATGGCGTGGTGGCCGAAGTTCTCTGCGCCGAGGGAGATCAGGTCGAGGCGGGCGTAGTGCTCGTGCGGCTCGAGCCGGAGGGCGAGGCATGAGCAACCACGTCCGCCTCTACGAGGTTGGCCCGCGGGACGGGCTCCAGAACGAGGCGCGGATCATCAGTGTCGAGCACAAGGTCGGCCTGATCCGTGCGCTAGTGGCTACGGGGCTCAAGGATATCGAGGTCGGCTCTTTTGTGTCGCCGAAATGGGTGCCGCAGATGTCCGATACCGACCGGGTTCTGGCCGGGCTCGATTACGGGCGCGAGGTGAACTATGCGGTTCTGGTGCCGAACATGAAGGGCTTTGAAGCGTGGCGCGAGGCGCGTGCGCCCCTGCCGCGCGTCCCCGGCGAGATCGCGGTGTTCGTGGCCGCAAGCGAGGGCTTTTCCAAAGCCAACCTCAACTGCACCATATCCGAGAGTGTCGAGCGGGTGCGCCCGGTGGTCGAAGCGGCGTTGGCCGAAGGCGCCAAGGTGCGGGGCTACGTCTCTTGCGTGACCGACTGCCCCTTCGATGGCCCGACCGCGCCTGAAGCGGTGGCGGATGTGGTGGCGCGGCTTGCCGAAATGGCCGAGATGCCGGTCTCGCTCGGCGACACCATCGGCAAGGGCACGCCCGAACGGGTGCAGGCCATGCTCAGGGCGGTGAAACGCCATGTGCCGGCCGAGCGGCTCGCGGGGCATTTCCACGATACGGGCGGGCAGGCGCTCGCCAATATCGAGGCTTCGCTCGACGAAGGCCTGCGCGTTTTCGATACGGCGGTGGGCGGCCTTGGCGGCTGCCCCTATGCGCCGGGCTCGCCGGGCAATGTGGCGACCGAGGCGGTCATGGACCGCCTCGAGGCGCTGGGCTATGAGACCGGCCTTGACCGCGCGGCCATCGAGAGGGCGGCGACCATCGCCAAATCCATGAGAGGGCAGGCATGAGCCAGTTTGAGACCATATCCATCACCACCGACGCGCGCGGCGTCGCCACGCTCGAACTGGCCCGCGAAGACAAGCACAACGCACTTTCGGCGCAGATGATGGACGAACTGGTCGTTGCGGCAAATGACCTTGGGGCCGATCCCGAGGTTCGGGTCGTGGTCATCACCGGTCGCGGTGCCAGTTTTTGCGCCGGAGGCGATTTGGGCTGGATGCGGGATCAGATGGCGGGTGGTGAAGAGGCCCAACGTGCTGCGGCCTACAAGCTCTCGGGGATGCTTCGGGCCATCAACACACTCCCAAAGCCGGTGATCGCCCGTGTCCAAGGTAATGCCTTTGGCGGAGGTGTAGGGATCATCAGCGTTTGCGACGTGGCCGTCTGCACCGAGGGCGCTAAGTTTGGTCTCACCGAGACCAAGCTCGGCCTCGTGCCCGCCACCATAGGCCCCTATGTGGTGGGCAAGCTCGGCGCACCGATGGCGCGGCGGGTCTTCATGTCGAGCCGGGTTTTTGGCGCTACCGAGGCGGAACGTCTTGGACTGATTGCTCGGGTCGGATCGGCGGAGGATCTGGACGCGCTGGTTGAGGCCGAGGTCGCGCCCTATCTCGCCTGTGCTCCCGGCGCTGTTGCCGCGGCCAAGCAGCATCTTCTGGCTCTCGCGCCGGCAATAGATGATCAGGTAATTGCCATGTCGGCCGAGGTGCTGGTCGGTCGTTGGCAAGATGGGGAAGCGGCAGAAGGCATCGCCGCCTTCTTCGAAAAGCGCAAACCGCGCTGGACCAAGAGCTGAAACACCGAATTTCCTGCCCGAAAATCAGCGCAATCACCGCCTCCGTTGGTTGACCCTCCCCCACGGCGGGGGTAAAGCCATGCCAAGGGTTTTGGCGCGCTGTATTTCTGGCGCCGCTCGTCTTGAAAGGAACCACCTTGGAAGACCTGCTTCGCGAATATCTTCCCATTGTCATTTTCCTCGGCCTTGCCATCGCTCTGGGTGCGATTCTGATCCTCGCCGCGGTGATCGTCGCGGTCCGCAATCCCGATCCCGAAAAGGTCAGCGCCTATGAGTGCGGCTTCAACGCTTTCGACGATGCGCGGATGAAGTTCGATGTGCGCTTCTACCTCGTGTCGATCCTCTTCATCATCTTCGATCTCGAAGTGGCCTTCCTGTTCCCTTGGGCGGTGGCGTTCAAGGATCTGAGCATGGTCGGTTTCTGGTCGATGATGGTGTTCCTTGGGGTTCTGACCATCGGCTTTGCCTATGAATGGAAGAAGGGAGCTCTCGAATGGGAGTGATGACCGGGGCCAATACCGCCGGCGCCGACAAGGAAGTCGTGACGCAGGCGATCAATGCCGAGCTGCAGGACAAGGGTTTCCTTGTCACCTCGACCGCTGACATCATCAATTGGGCGCGCACCGGCTCGCTGCACTGGATGACCTTCGGCCTTGCCTGCTGCGCCGTCGAGATGATGCACACCTCGATGCCGCGCTATGACCTCGAGCGTTTCGGTACTGCGCCGCGCGCCTCCCCGCGTCAGTCCGACCTGATGATCGTTGCCGGTACGCTGACCAACAAGATGGCCCCCGCGCTGCGCAAGGTCTACGACCAGATGCCCGAGCCGCGCTATGTGATCTCGATGGGCTCCTGCGCCAATGGCGGCGGCTATTACCACTACAGCTATTCGGTCGTGCGCGGCTGTGACCGGATCGTTCCGGTCGACGTCTACGTTCCGGGCTGCCCGCCGACGGCCGAGGCGCTGCTTTACGGCATCCTGCAGCTTCAGCGCAAAATCCGCCGCACCGGCACCATCGTTCGATAGGAGCATCCATGTCCGAAGCTTTGAAAGAACTTGGCGCTCTGCTTGAACTGAAACGGCGCGACTGTGTTCTCGGACACGACGTTGCCTTTGGCGAGCTGACGATGGATGTCTCGCCGAATACGCTTGTTCCTTTCGTCGAGTATCTCCTCAACGACAGCGCTTGCAAGTTCTCGACCCTCGTCGACATCACCGCGGTCGACCATCCTGGCCGCGCCAAGCGGTTCGACGTGGTCTACCATTTCCTGTCGATGTACACCAACCAGCGCATCCGCCTTCGGGTCTCGATCCGTGAAGACGACATGGTTCCCTCGATTGTCGATGTGCACCCCTCGGCCAACTGGTTCGAGCGCGAGGTCTTCGATATGTTCGGGATCCTCTTCACCGGCCATCCCGACCTGCGCCGGATTCTGACCGACTATGGTTTCCGCGGCCATCCGCTGCGCAAGGATTTCCCGACCACCGGTTATACCGAGGTCCGCTACGACGAGGCGCAGAAGCGCGTTGTCTACGAGCCGGTCTCGCTCGTGCAGGAATACCGCCAGTTCGATTTCATGTCGCCTTGGGAAGGGGCGGAATACATCCTTCCGGGCGACGAAAAGAAAGGGGCCTGAGATGTGGGGTCATCACGAAGCCTATGCGGCCAACGGACATCACTTTGCCGGTCACGGCCAGTTCGGGATCTTGATCCTGCTGGCGCTCGCGGCCGCGCTGGTTATCCCATTCTGGCGGCTTCTGCCGCGGCACGGCATTCCGGCGTGGATCTCGTTCTTCGCGATCTTCCCGCCTTGCGCGCTGCTCCTGCTGTGGGTGGTGTCGTTTCGCGAGGAAAAGCAGGACTAGACGGCGGATGAGCGTTCCCACCCTCCTTTTCTGCGTTGGCGCGACCAAAGCAGGGACCAGCTGGCTCTACCGCTATCTGGAAGATCATCCCGCGTGTTTCACGCCGGTGATCAAGGAGCTGCATTATTTTGATGCGGTTGAGGCGGGAAAAGCTAACGGGCCGCGGAAACGCGTGTTGGAACGGCGTCGAAGCCTCGTCGCGGCTCAGGCATCGACCGAGACAATCGCCAGCCTCGATCGCTGGCTTGATGTCATGGATGCCCCGTCCGATCAGGCTTATCTCGACTATATGACCACCTCGGCTGGTGCCAAACCAGTCATGGTCGACGTCACCCCCGCCTATAGCCTTCTACCGGTTGAGCGCCTCAAATCCATGGCGCGGCTTCTTCCCGATGTGCGCTTTATCTATCTCTTGCGCGATCCGGTCGAGCGCCTGTGGAGCCATATCCGGATGATCGCCAAGCGCCATATCGGCATGGACGGGGATATGCGCAAACTTGCCGACCGCAGGTTCAACCGCTTTCTCCGCGGGCAGGAGCAAGACATCGAAGCGCGTGGAGATTATCGCTCGATCATCGACCGGCTTGATGCCGCGATTGATCCTTCGCGGCTGTGTCTGGCCTTTTACGAGACCCTGTTCAGCCAACCCCAGATCGACCGGCTCTGCGCCTTCATCGGGATTGAGGCGGTCGACGGAAAATTCGGGCGGCGTGTGCATGAGGGTGTGTCGCTCGAGATGAGCGAAGATCAGAAGATTCGGGCGCGGGCCTTTCTCGCGCCGCAATACGATTATGTCGCCGCAAGGCTCGGGCCTCTGCCCGAGGCGTGGCAGGCCAATATGATGGGTGCAAGATGATGGACGGCAACTTCAACGACGCTCAGACGGGCGAGCAGAAGATCCGCAATTTCAACATCAACTTCGGGCCGCAGCACCCCGCGGCGCACGGTGTTCTGCGCTTGGTGCTCGAGCTTGACGGCGAGATCGTCGAGCGCTGCGATCCCCATATCGGCCTTCTGCACCGCGGGACAGAAAAGCTCATGGAGAGCCGGACCTACCTGCAAAACCTGCCCTATTTCGACCGTCTCGATTACGTCGCGCCGATGAATCAGGAACACGCCTGGTGCCTCGCCATCGAAAAGCTGACCGGTACCGAAGTGCCGCGCCGCGCCTCGCTGATCCGGGTTCTTTATTCCGAAATCGGCCGTGTCCTGAACCACCTTCTGAACGTCACCACGCAGGCGATGGACGTGGGCGCGCTCACCCCGCCGCTCTGGGGCTTTGAAGAGCGCGAAAAGCTCATGGTGTTCTATGAGCGGGCCTGTGGCGCGCGTCTGCACGCCGCCTATTTCCGCCCCGGTGGTGTCCATCAGGATCTGCCGCCCGCGCTCATTGACGATATCGAGACATGGGCCAACGAATTCCCCAAGGTGCTCGACGATATTGACGGTCTCCTCACCGAGAACCGCATCTTCAAGCAGCGCAACGCCGACATCGGCATCGTCACCGAAGACGACATCCTCAAATATGGCTTTTCCGGTGTCATGGTGCGCGGCTCGGGTCTGGCTTGGGATCTGCGCCGCTCGCAGCCCTACGAATGCTATGACGAGTTCGAGTTCCAGATCCCCATGGGCAAGAACGGCGACTGCTATGATCGCTATCTTTGCCGCATGGAAGAGATGCGCCAGTCGACCTCGATCATCCTGCAAGCCATCGCCAAGCTGCGCGCGCCCGAAGGGCAGGGCGATGTTCTGGCCCGTGGAAAGCTCACCCCACCCAAGCGCGGCGACATGAAGACCTCGATGGAAAGCCTGATCCATCACTTCAAGCTTTATACCGAGGGCTTCCACGTTCCCGCCGGCGAGGTCTATGCCTGCGTCGAAGCGCCGAAGGGCGAGTTTGGCGTCTACCTTGTGGCCGACGGCACCAACAAACCCTACCGCGCCAAGCTGCGCGCGCCGGGCTACCTGCACCTTCAGGCCATGGACCATATGGCCACCGGCCACCAACTTGCCGACGTCGCCGCCATCCTCGGCTCGATGGACGTCGTTTTTGGAGAGATTGACCGCTAATGCTCCGCCGCCTGCATCACGACCAACCCGCAAGCTTTGCCTTCACCCCTGCCAACAAGGCCTGGGCCGAAGCGCAGATCACCAAATATCCCGAAGGCCGTCAGGCTTCGGCGATCATCCCGCTTCTGTGGCGCGCGCAAGAGCAAGAGGGCTGGCTGACCCGTCCGGCGATCGAGGCTGTCGCCGATATGCTCGGCATGGCCTATATCCGCGCGCTCGAGGTGGCCTCGTTCTACTTCATGTTCCAGCTGCAGCCGGTGGGTTCGGTCGCGCATATTCAGGTCTGCGGCACGCTGTCGTGCATGATCTGCGGCGCCGAAAACCTGATCGCCGTCTGCAAGGACAAGATCGCGGCGAATGCGCATGAGCTTTCGGCGGACGGCAAGTTCTCGTGGGAAGAGGTCGAATGCCTCGGTTCCTGCGCCAACGCGCCGATGGCGCAGATCGGCAAGGATTACTACGAGGATCTGACCGCCGAGAAACTGGCGTGGATCATCGACGAGCTGGCCGCCGGCCGCGTGCCCACGCCGGGCCCGCAGAACGGCCGCTATGCCGCCGAGCCCCTGAAGGGCCTGACCACGCTCACCGCCCATGAGAGCGGCCGCACCCAGTATAACGCGAGCGTCCAGCTGGCGCCCGATATCGGCGATACGGTGAAGCGGATCGACGGGACCGAGGTTCCGCTGCTGACCCCGTGGCTTGGCAAGACCGCCAAGAAGCCTGCTGCCAAGAAGGCCGCGACGAAAGCTGCGGCCAAGAAGGCTGAGCCCAAGGCCGAGAAGAAGCCTGCTGCGAAAAAGCCTGCAGCCAAGAAAGCGGCCCCCAAGGCCAAGAAAGCCGAGACGAAGTAGAGCCATAAATGACCGACCAGACCACAGCACAATCGGCAAAGGCAGGACGGCGCACCGCGCTCGTGCTGGCGGGCACCGGCGTGTTCTGGATCGTGATGACATTCCTTGGATCGAAGTTCGGCTGGAGCAATCGCACTCGGGCGCTCTTCGATCTTTTCGCGCTCGCCGGTTTCGGCTGGGCGCTCTTTTCGACATTTGCACTTTGGCGCGCGCGCCAGACCGGAAGAAGGTGAGCCCATGCTCAAGGATCAGGACCGTATCTTTACCAATATCTACGGGATGCACGACCGGTCGCTGAAAGGCGCCATCGCCCGCGGCCATTGGGATGGCACCGCCGGCATCATCAAGAAGGGCCGCGACTGGATCGTGAACGAGATGAAGGCCTCGGGCCTGCGTGGCCGTGGCGGCGCTGGCTTCCCCACGGGCCTGAAATGGTCGTTCATGCCCAAGGAGTCGGATGGTCGCCCCGCCTACCTCGTGATCAACGCTGACGAGTCGGAGCCGGGCACCTGCAAAGACCGCGAGATCATGCGCCACGATCCGCATACGCTGATTGAAGGCGCGCTGATCGCCTCTTTCGCGATGAACGCGCATGCCTGTTACATCTACATTCGCGGCGAATATATCCGCGAGCGCGAGGCGCTGCAGGCGGCGATCGACGAATGCTATGACGCCGGGCTTCTGGGCAAGAATGCCGCCAAGTCGGGCTGGGATTTCGATCTCTATCTGCATCACGGCGCTGGCGCCTATATATGCGGCGAGGAAACCGCGCTTCTGGAAAGCCTTGAAGGCAAAAAGGGGATGCCGCGGATGAAGCCGCCGTTCCCGGCAGGCTCGGGCCTCTATGGCTGCCCAACCACGGTGAACAACGTTGAATCCATCGCCGTTGCCCCGACCATCCTGCGCCGTGGTGCGGCATGGTTTGCAGGCTTCGGCCGTCAGAACAACGCGGGCACCAAGCTTTTCGCGATTTCGGGCCATGTGAACAACCCCTGCGTTGTCGAAGAATCCATGTCGATCACCTTTGAGGAGCTGATCGAAAAGCACTGCGGCGGCATCCGCGGCGGCTCGGACAACCTTCTGGGCGTGATCCCCGGCGGCTCGTCTGTGCCGGTGGTGCGCGGCGAGAAGATGCGCGATGCGATC
>JBFEXG010000036.1:0-13315 GCA_041546005.1 Paracoccaceae bacterium | reverse complement strand
TGCGGGGCCTGCTATCCGCCGTGCCCGCCGATGCAGATCAACGGTGCGGAATCGACCAAGATCGCGATCTGGGTGGGGGGCAAGCACTCGAGCGCCCGCTCGAAGCCGACCTTCCACAAATTGGCTGTCGCCAACCTTCCCAACAACGCGCCGCACTGGCCCGAGGTGAACGAAGTCGTGGGCCGCATCGTCGCCGCCTACAAGAAAGACGCCAAGCACTGGGAGCGGATGGGCGAGTGGATCGACCGCATCGGTTGGAAGCGCTTCTTCGAGATGACCGATCTGGCCTTCACCAAGCACCACCTCGACACCTGGACCGGTTCTCGCAAGACGATGAACAGTTCTGCGCACGTCCACTTCTGATCGGAAAGGCCAAGACCAGTGAAGATCGGAGTAGTCGTCAACGAAGGGCCTTATACCCATCAGGCCGCTGATAGCGCATACCGTTTTGTCAAGGCGGCCTTGGAGAAGGGGCACGAGGTTTCCCGCGTGTTCTTCTATCACGACGGCGTAAACGTCGCGACCCGCCTCACCATCCCGCCGCAGGATGAGAGGCATATCCAGAAGAACTGGTCGGCCCTGGCGACCGAGCACGGTGTCGACCTCGTGGTCTGCATCGCGGCCGCCCAGCGTCGGGGGATTCTCGACGCCAATGAGGCCAACCGTCAGGGCAAGGATGCCAACAACCTCGCAGAGGGGTTCCGCATCTCGGGCCTCGGCCAGCTGATCGAAATGGGCGTCCAGACCGACCGTCTGGTCGTATTCGGAGACTAACGCCATGTCGGACACGAAAAAATTTCTCTACGTGAACCGCAAGGCGCCCTACGGGACGATCTATGCCCTCGAAAGCCTCGAGGTCGTGCTGATCGGTGCAGCCTTCGAACAGGATGTGTCGCTCGCTTTCCTTGACGACGGTGTGTTTCAGCTCACCAAGGGCCAGAAGACCGACGGGATCGGCGTGAAAAACTTCTCACCGACGTTCCGGGCGCTGGGCGACTATGACGTGAACAAGTTCTACGTCGAGAAAGAGTCGCTCGAAGAGCGTGGCCTCACCGAGGACGATCTTCAGGCAATCACCTACGAAGACGAGAACGACGACTGGGCCGAAAAGCCCTCGATCCGCATCGTTACCCGCGCCGAAATGGCCGACATCATGTCCGAGCAGGACGTGGTGCTAAGTTTCTAAGGGAGAGAACCATGTCGACTCTTCATATGGTCAACAAATCCCCGTTCGAGACCGGCACGCTGTCGAGCTGTCTCAAGCACTGCAAAGCCGGTGACGCGGTTCTTCTGATCGAGGACGGTGTCTATGGCGCGATCGACGGTTCGAGCGTTTCGGCCGAGGTCAAGGCAACGGTCGGTGACGTGGCGCTCTACGTTCTCGAAGGCGATGTGAACGCCCGCGGCATCGACGCGGGAAAGATGGTGAGTGGGACGCAGTCTGTCGGCTATGATGGATTTGTCGATCTGGTTGCGGAGCATGACCGGACGATGTCCTGGCTTTGAAATCCGGTCCTCGTGAGGGGGCCTCGAAGATAGAGTAAGAGAAGGAAAACACTATGCCCTATGACGTCAACGGCACTGCAGTCGAACACGACGAGGAAGGCTACATCACCAACCTCGCTGACTGGACCAAAGATCTTGCCGATGTGATCGCTAAGGCCGAGAGCATCGACATGACCGATGAGCACTGGGAGGTCGTCAACTTCCTGCGTGACTATTACGACGAATATCAGATCGCGCCGGCTGTTCGCGTGCTGATCAAAGCCATTGCCAAAACCATGGGTCCGGACAAGGGCAACAACAAGTACATGTACGAGTTGTTCCCCTATGGCCCTGCCAAGCAAGCCTGTAAGATCGCCGGCCTGCCCAAGCCCACCGGCTGCGTCTGATTTTCAGACGTTTCGGTTGATGAACCGGCCCTCGATGCGGGGGCCGGACCAGGAGAAGTTTGCATGCTCGGAACCTTGATTGCAGTCCTATATTACGCCGCGGCCCTGATCTTCGTGATCGGTGTTGCCGCGCGGATCAGGACCTATGCCAAGGTTCCGGCACCTCTGATTATCCCGACACAACCGGCTCCGAAAACGCGGACTGGGGTTTTCTGGCGGATGTTCCGCGAGGTGGTGTTCTTTGAGAGCCTGTTCAAATCGAACAAGTGGACATGGGTCTTTGCCTATGCGTTCCATATGTCGATGTGGCTCGTTGTGGCGCGCCACCTGCGCTATCTGACCCAGCCCGTCTGGGGATGGGTCGAGATCGTCCAACCCTTCGGCACCTACGCCGCCTTTACGATGATCCTCGGCCTTCTCGGCCTTTGGGGGCGGCGGATCGTGGTCGAGCGCATCCGCTATATCTCGAACCCTTCCGATCACCTGATGCTGGCGCTGATCGTGGGGATCGCGGTGTCGGGCGCAATGATGCGCTTCGTCGCCCACACCGACATCGTCGCGGTCAAAGCCTTCTTCATGGGGCTCTACACCTTCCACATCTACGAATTCCCGGCTGACGCGATACTGATCATTCACGTTTCGCTGGTGGCGCTTCTGATGATCATCTTCCCGATCTCAAAGCTTCTGCACGCGCCCGGCGTCTTCTTCAGCCCGACCCGCAATCAGGTCGATAACCCGCGCGAAAAGCGCCACGTCGCCCCCTGGGCGGAAAAACTGGGGAACTGAGGCATGGCGGCTCAAGATATCGAAATCCCGAAGCTGAGCCATCCGCTCGAAATCCCGCAGCTGAAATGCGGGGCGATGGCCGAGAGCATGCCCTATCCGGCGTCGCCCGCGCATCAGGAAGGCGTGGGCTTCCCCGGCGAGCTTCTGCCCGACTGGAAAGAGCGCGCGCTGGCAAAGATGAAGGAGCTTGCGGAGAAGAACCGCGCCTTCAAGGTTTATCTTGATGCCTGCGTGAAATGCGGCGCCTGCACCGACAAGTGCCACTATTTCATCGGCACAGGCGATCCCAAGAATATGCCCGTGGCGCGTCAGGATTTGCTGCGGTCCGTCTATCGCCGTTATTTCACCTTTGCCGGCAAATACTTTCCCTCGCTCGTCGGCGCCCGCGATCTGACCGAGGAAGTGCTCGACGAGTGGTATTCCTACTACCATCAATGCTCGCAGTGCCGCCGCTGCTCGGTCTATTGCCCCTTCGGCATCGATACCGCCGAGATTTCGATGGCCGCGCGCGAGATCATGGATGTGGTCGGCAAGGGCCAGAAATATTGCAACGAGATCATCGGCAAGGTCCACAAGATCGGCAACAACCTTGGCCTTCAGGAAAAGGCGCTGCGCGCCACGCTTGAAGGGCTTGAGGAAGATATCGAAGACGATACCGGCGTTTCGGTCCGTATCCCGCTCGATGAGAAGGGCGCCGATATCCTCCTGATCACGCCCTCGGCCGATTTCTTTGCCGAGCCGCATATCGAGGGCCTGATCGGCTATGCCAAGGTCTTCCACGAAGCGGGCGTGAGCTGGACGATCTCGTCTTATGCCTCGGAGGCCGCCAACTTCGGCCTCTTCATCGGCTCCTACGAGAATATGCAGAAGGTCGCGCTGCGTATCCGTCAGGCCGCGCTCGATCTTGGCGTGAAGCGGATCATTTTCGGCGAATGCGGTCATGCCTGGCGCGTGGCCTACAGCTTCCTCAACACGCTGGCGGGCCCGTGGGATTTCCTCGATCCGAAATACCCGGTGCCGCAGCACATCCTCGAGTTTACCTGGGGCGAGATCCAAAAGGGCACGCTCAAGATCGACAAGAGCCGCAACGATCACATCCGGCTTACCTATCACGACAGCTGCAACGTTGCCCGCGCCTCGGGCATGGGGGACGAGGTGGGCGGCCAGTTCGAGATCCCGCGCAACGTGATCAAGGCTGTGTGCAACAACTACTTCGACATGGCTCCGGAGACGATCAAGGAAGCCACGCTCTGCTGCGGCGGGGGCGGGGGCCTTCTGACCGACGAGCTGATGGACCTGCGCACCAAGGGCGCGAGCCCGCGGATGAAAGCGCTTCAGGACGTGACCGAAGAACACGGGGTCACGCACATGGCGGCAATTTGCGCAATCTGCAAAACTCAATTTTCAAAGATCATGCCCAAGTTCGGCTACGACATGGAGTCCATCCTGTCGGTCCACCAACTGGTGTCGAACGCGCTCATCCTGAGCGGGCAGGAAACGGAAGCGGACGCGGCGCGTGCCGCGGCCAATTCGGACGCATGAGGGAATTGTCATGACACAGACACCAACGGGCCATACCTTCCGCAAATACCGTGACGGCGAAAAGCCGAGCGACTGGCATCTGGAAGAGAAGATCTTCGTCGCCGACACGTCCTACAAATGCCCGACCTATGTGCACCGCACGCCACCCTGTCAGGGTTCCTGTCCCTCGGGCGAGGATATTCGCGGCTGGCTCAACATCGTGCGCGGCATCGAACAGCCGCCCGTGGTGAACGGCGAGAAGATGGACTGGAAGGACTATGCCTTCCTGCGCTCGACCGACGCCAACCCCTTCCCGGCGATCATGGGTCGCGTTTGCCCCGCGCCCTGTCAGGACGGGTGTAACCGCAACGAGGTCGAACAGAACGTCGGTATCAACGCGGTCGAGCACTTCATCGGCGATCATGCTCTGAAGACCGGCCTTCGGCTGCGTCAGGCAGGAGCCGACACCGGTAAGAAGGTTGCGCTCATTGGCGGTGGCATCGCCTCGCTGACGGCGGCCTACCAGCTGCGCCGCAAGGGCCACGCCTGCACGATCTTCGAGGCCCACGAACAGCTTGGCGGCATGATGCGCTATGGCATCCCCGGCTACCGGACCCCGCGCGATGTTCTTGACGGCGAGATCCAGCGGATCCTCGATATGGGCGTCGAGGTGAGAACCAACACCAAGATCGGCGTCGATATCTCGCTCGAGCAGCTCGAGAAGGACTATGACGCCGTGTTCGTCGGCATTGGTGCCCAGTCGGGCTCGCCCATCGACATTCCGGGCGCGGCCGAAGCCGCCAACTGCATCACGGGTGTCGCCTTCCTCGAGGCCTTCAACGATGGCCGCCTGCATCACGGCGCCCAGAAGGTCCTCGTGATCGGCGGCGGCGATACCGCGATGGACGTGGCCGCCGTGGCCCGCCGGCTCGGACACATCGAACATAAGCGCGAACAAGACCGCCCCGAATTCGTCGTCCTCGGCCATACCGCCCATGACGTGGCGGCCGTGGCCAAGCGCGATGGCGCAGACGTCAAGGTCATCTACCGCCGCCCGGTCGACAAGATGCCGGCCACCGCGATGGAGGTGAAGCACGTCACCGAAGAGGGCGTGCAGATCCTCGGCTCGCTCGTGCCGATCGAGGTCGTCATGGAGACCCCCGACCGCGCCCGCGCGCTCAAGGTGGCTCGTGCCGACTGGTCCACGGGCAAGATGGTCTTGATCGAAGGGAGCGAGCACGAGATCGAAGCCGATCTCATCGTTGCCGCCATTGGTCAGGCCGGTGATCTCAAGGGCCTCGAGGCGCTCGACAATGGCAAGGGCCTCATCAACGCCAATGCGCATTACCAGTGGCCGAACAAGGAAAACATCTTTGTCGCGGGCGATATCGTGAAGCCGCACCTTCTGACCACCGCCGTGGGGCAAGCTTCGATCGCCGCCGAAGCCATCGACCACTATCTCAACGGTCAACCGCAGGGCAAACTGCCCAAGGTCAACGTGCATCACTTCAACCTCTTGGAAAAGCTGAAGGAAACCGATCACGCCCCGACCGAATACGAGCATGTTCAGATCAGCGGCACCGATGCTGCGACCTGGGCGATCCATAACTACGAGGATCGCTCCAAGAACCAGATCGTCCCGGCGGACGAGCTGTTCCTTGGCCACTGGAAGTTTGATGCACGTTTCGACCGCAAAGAGGTCAACATCGGGCCCGACTCGGTTCTCGGCCACTTTGGAGAGCGGATCATCGCCCCCGATGCGGACGAGGCCCGCAAGGAAGCGGATCGCTGCATGTCCTGCGGGATGTGCTTTGAATGCGACAACTGCGTGATCTACTGCCCGCAGGACGCGATCTTCCGGGTGAAGAAATCCGACCGGACTATGGGCCGCTATGTCGACACCGATTATGGCAAGTGCATCGGCTGCCACATCTGCGCCGACGTCTGCCCGAGCGGCTACATCCAGATGGGGCTTGGCGAGTGAAACTGGCGCGGATCTTTCTGGCCCTTTGCCTATTTCTCTCGGCAGGTGCTCTGAGCGCCGCCGATGGCCCGGGGCCGGACATTCCGCAGGCCACGGGCGAGCCGCACCCCGAAGGCAACGACTATATGCGCCGTTGGCACATGGAGATGCTCAAGCACGACCGTGACGTGACGATGTATCTGGGCGTCCGACCGACCGACAATTCGCTTGCCGAATGTTTCGAATGCCACACGGTGAAGGACGAAGCCGGAACCCCGGTGACGGTCGAGGACGAGCGGCATTTCTGCCGGGCCTGCCACGATTATGCGGCGGTGCGGGTCGATTGCTTTGATTGCCACCGTTCGACCCCGGCTGATTTCGATGAACCAGCGCCGCACGCCATGATCCTGCGTGGCCCGCGGTTCCGCAGCTGGGGCGCGGATGATCCAGATGTGCTGCTGGCCTATCTTTCCAAAGTGATGACGGAGCCGAACTGATGAGCTTCCGGATGCCCAACGGCGCCAAACTTGCCGACAAGCCGACCCGCCGCGATTTCTTTAAAAGCGGCGCTGCCTTTGCGACCATGACGCTCGCGCCGGGCGTGACGCTGATGGCCTTTGGCGGTTCGGCGACTGCGGCGGTCGACGCTGGCAAACGCTGGGGCCTTTTGATCGACACCTCCAAATGCGCCGAGGATTGCGATGCCTGCGTCACCGCTTGCAAGACCGAGAACGGCTGGGAAGGCAACGGCGACGCCGAGCGCGACGTTCAGTGGATCCGCAAGGTGACGCTGAAGAACAAGTCCACGGGTCATGAGAGCTCCATGCCGGTCATGTGCCAGCATTGCGAAAGCCCGCCCTGCGTGGACGTTTGTCCGACAGGTGCCTCGTTCAAGCGCGACGATGGCATCGTTCTGGTCGACAAGCACATCTGCATCGGCTGCCGCTATTGCATGATGGCCTGCCCGTTCAAGGCGCGGTCGTTTGTGCATGAACCAGTGACCAACCAAAAGACCCACGCGCCGCGTGGTCAGGGCACCGTTGAGGGCTGCACTCTGTGCGTCCACCGTGTCGATGCAGGCGGCATTCCGGCTTGCGTCGAATCCTGCTCGGCCACCGGCAACGGCGCGATGGTGTTCGGCGATTTGCTCGACCCCTCAAGCGAGATCGCGCAGCGGCTGGCCGAGTTCCCTTCGGCAGCACTCCGCCCCGATCTCGATCTGAACCCCGGCGTGCGCTACGCGGAGATCTGACATGGCAATTGACAGAACCCTCTACCGCGAGATTCCCGTCACCAAAGGCCTTTGGGCCTCGGCGGCGGTGCTGGTGGCTTTCCTTCTCGGGGCTTTCGCCTCCTTCGTCTATGTCGAACATCACGGCCATATCGTCACCGGCATGACCAACCATGTTGTCTGGGGGATGCCGCATGTCTTTGCGATCTTCTTGATCGTCGCCGCTTCGGGGGCGCTCAACGTGGCCTCTATCGCCAGCGTATTCGGCAAAATGGCCTACAAACCGCTTTCGCGCCTGTCGGGCGTTCTGGCGATGGCCCTTCTGGCTGGTGGTCTTGCCGTCCTCGTCCTCGATCTTGGTCGGCCCGACCGGTTGATCGTGCAGATGACCCACTTCAATTTCACCTCGATCTTTACCTGGAACATCCTGCTTTATTCGGGGTTCATGGGGATCGTGGCCGTCTATCTCTGGGTCCAAATGGATCGCAGCGTAGATCCAAAATGGACCAAGCCCGCGGGCCTTGCCGCCTTTGTCTGGCGCCTTGCGCTCACGACCGGCACCGGCTCGATCTTTGGCTGGCTTGTCGCACGCCCCGGCTATGACGCGGCGATCATGGCGCCCTTGTTCATCTCGATGTCCTTTGCCTTTGGTCTCGCGATCTTCATCCTTGTCCTGCAATGCCTCGGGCGATTGGCCGACATGCCGCTGGGGGATGTGATCGTCACCCGTCTGACCAGGCTTCTTGGACTTTTTGTTGCCGTGGTCCTGTATTTCACCGCAGTGCAGCACCTGACCAACCTCTACGCGCAGGAGCATGCCGGTTTTGAGGCTTTCATCCTGCGAGAGGGCGGTATCTACACCACGCTGTTCTGGGGCGCGCAGGTGCTCCTAGGTGGCCTCCTGCCGCTCGGGCTGGTCTATGGCCGCAAAGGGTCGGTTTCGCCCGGTATGGCGAGCCTCGTTTCGATCCTCGTAATCCTCGGCGGCGTGGCGCAGGTCTATGTCATCGTTGTCGGCGGGCAGGCCTACCCGATGGAGCTTTTCCCCGGCTATGAGGTCAGCTCAAGCTTCCAAGACGGCCAGATTGCCGCCTATACCCCGAGCCTACCGGAGATCGCCCTCGGTCTCGGCGGCGTGGCGCTCGCGCTTTTCGCCACTGGCCTTGGCGCCAAGGTTCTGCGTATCCTTCCGAGCAATCTCTCCGACCGGAACATCCCCAGCGATAGCTGATCTCATGCTCGATTCCAGAGGCTCACCGCTTCGCTTTGCAGACGACAGGGCTTGCTGGTGACCCATATCCCCCGCATCATGATCGCCGCGGCGCACAAATCGTCGGGCAAGACGGTTGTGACCACGGGCCTTGCTGCTGCGCTGAAGGCGCGGGGGCAGAATGTCGCCGTTTTCAAGAAGGGGCCCGACTACATCGATCCGATGTGGCTTTCCCGTGCTGCGGGGCGTCCTGCCTATAACCTCGATTTCAACACGATGAGTCGGGGTGAAATCTCCGGTCTTTTCGCCCGCAAGGCGTTGGGCAGCGATATTTCTCTCATTGAGGCCAACAAAGGCCTCTTCGACGGCGTGGCCGCCGACGGGAGCGACTCCAACGCCGAGATTGCCAAGCTTCTCGGCGCGCCAGTCGCTCTGGTGATCGACACCAGTGGCACAACGCGGGGGATCGCGCCGCTCCTCCTTGGCTATCGGGCCTTCGACCCCGAGGTTCAGATTGCGGGCGTCATCCTTAACCGAACCGGCGGATCGCGGCACGAGAGCAAGCTGCGCGCCGCCGTCGAGACCTATACCGATATCGAAGTGCTGGGCGCGGTCGGGGCGAATGCGCTGATCGGCATTCCCGAGCGCCACCTCGGTCTAACCACACCTACAGACACTGGTCTGACAGATGCCTTCGTCCGAAAGGCGGGTGAGACGATCGGTACCAATGTCGATCTTGATCGCTTGATGGCGATTGCGGCCTCGGCTCCCCTCATTGCAGCACCCGAACAGCCGGAGCAAAGTCCCCACCGTTCGGGACTTCGGATCGGCATCGCGATGGATGAGGCCTTTGGCTTCTACTATCCAGACGACCTAGACGCTTTCTGTGCGCTCGGCGCCGAGGTTGTTCCCATCGACATGATCCGTGACCCGCACTTGCCGCAGATCGACGGCCTCTTTATCGGCGGCGGTTTTCCGGAAGTTCATGCCGCAGCCCTCTCGGCCAACGCTTCGATGCGTGAGAGTGTGAAGTCAGCGCTCGAAGCGGGCCTTCCCGCCTATGCCGAATGCGGCGGGCTCATGTATCTGTGCCGCACGTTGAGCTGGCATGGTCAGACGCACCCAATGGCAGGGTTTTTCGACGCCGCGACGGTGATGCAAGAGCGCCCGCAAGGGAGGGGCCACGTCCGCTTCAGCCCATCACCTTCTGCACTCTGGCCTATGTCCGGCCCCGAGCAGAAGGCCCACGAATTCCACTATGCCCGCCTCGAAGACATCGACCCGCTCCCCTTTGCGCGCCAAGTCACCCGCGGTCACGGGATCGATGGCAAACATGATGCTCTTGTCAAAGCCAATACACAGGCCGGCTTTATTCACCTAAGGAACACCGCACAGTCGCCTTGGGTGGCGAGCTTTCTGGAGTTTGTCGCCCGCAAGCGCCCCAAAGCCTAGGCTCTGTCAGAGCAAGTTTGCCCATGGGGCGGGGCAGGGCAGAGGCAAGACCTTGCCATTCCACTGCCTCAACAAGAGCCCCGATAATTTCCGCCTAGGGGCCCGCTGTAGGTCGGCTTCCCTCTCTCGCCCGGCATCGTGGAGAGCTTGCTATACGAAAGAGGCATCGGCGTTGGTCATGCGGTTGCGACATCGTCTATGCCTCACGCTCGCACCCAAAATCAGGAAGCGCTGTATCGAGACGTATTGTTACCGCACCAGCACAAGCGGGACTTTGCATGACCGGATCATTTCGGTCGTCGTGGATCCAATCACAAGGCTGCGGATTCGGCTGTGGCCATAGGCGCCCATGACCAGTAGGTCGAATTTTGCCTCTTCGATATAGCGGCTCAGCGCGGTCTCTGGTTGGCCGGGTAGGACCACGGTTTCGGTGGTGATACCTGCGGCCGTGAGTTTTGCTTTTGCCTCAGAAAGCCCGAGTTCAACCTTGGTTTCTTTGGCGCCGACCGTCGCCAGGCAGACTTCAAGGCCTTGGAAAAGCGGGTTCGCCGCGATGAAATCAACGGCTTTCGCGGCAGAGGCCCCGCCGTCATATGCCAATAGAACCCGAGAGATCGGCTTGTAGGCGCGCGAGGCGACAAAGATCGGCCGGTGCGTGGCACGGACGATGCGCTCGAGGTTGGAGCCGAGGTGGCCCTTGGCGAAATCGGCGGCTTCGCCGCGCTTGCCAATGATGATCATACCGGCCTCTGGCTGCAGCTCGGTAACCGCCTCGACCAGATCGCCATGGCGCAGGCGTGAGGAGACCTCGGCCACGCCGGCTTTTTCCAAGATGCCACTGGCATCTTCAAGGATCGCGCGGCCCCTCTGGCTGATCAGCTTGGCGCGTTGGGCGTCAAGATTGGCCAGCTCCTCCAAGAGCGCTGTCCGCGCTCCGAGTGAGATGGCGCCGGAATGATCCTGTGTGCTCGCGGTTTCGCGGCGGCCCAGAACATGGATCAGCTGGACCGGCGCATCGGCGCGCTTCGCGGCCCATGCGGCATGGTCGCAAACGCTGGCCGAATAGATCGAGCCATCCACAAGGGCGATGATCGTTTGGGGTGTCTGTGTCATGGCTTCGCCCTTTCAGTGCGCCAGCAGGCTGTCCATCGCGCCCGGCTTGTCGTAGATCGCCAGCTTGTCGACGATGGTTTCAGAAGCCGAGTTCATGCCGATGATTTCGACCTC
This sequence comes from Paracoccaceae bacterium, assembly GCA_041546005.1. Classification (GTDB taxonomy): domain Bacteria; phylum Pseudomonadota; class Alphaproteobacteria; order Rhodobacterales; family Rhodobacteraceae; genus RFZI01. Next base: position 2,033 of record JBFEXG010000036.1, on the reverse strand, counting down.
GGCGCCATCCCGACGGAATTTGAGAACCGCCATGTCGAGCGCCTGAACGCTCGAGATATCCCAGATATGCGCGGCCGTGACATCGATGATCACGCGGTCGGGCGCTTCCTTGAAATCGAAAGCGTTCATGAAGTTCTCGACCGAACCATAGAACATCTGCCCCTCGACCCGATAGGTCCGCACCCGGCCATCCTTGGAGATCGACGATGTGACGCGGAACAGCTGGGCGATCTTGCTGGCGAAGAAGATGCCCGACAAAAGAACGCCGATCAGAACACCGATGGCGAGGTTGTGTGTATAGACCACCACCCCCACGGTCGCGAGCATGACAACCGAGGACGAGCGCGGATGAACCCTCAGCGCCTTGATCGACGACCACGAGAAGGTGCCGATCGAGACCATGATCATGATCGCCACGAGGGCAGGCATGGGAATACGGCCCACCCAGTCGCCCAAGAAGACAACAAGGATCAAAAGGACAAAGCCTGCGGTGAAGGTCGAAAGCCGCCCGCGGCCGCCGGATTTCACATTGATCATCGACTGGCCGATCATCGCGCAGCCCGCCATGCCGCCGATGAAGCCGGTGGCGGTATTGGCAATGCCCTGCCCGATACATTCCTGATTGCGGTCTGATTTCGTGTCGGTGAGATCATCGACGATGTTTTGGGTCATCAGGCTTTCCAGAAGGCCGACGACGGCAACCGCCACCGAATAGGGGAAGATGATCAGGAGGGTCTCAAGGGTCAGAGGGATTTGCGGGATCAGGAAAACCGGCAAGGTATCGGGCAGGGCGCCCATATCGGCCACGGTGCGCACATCCCAGTCAAAGGCCAGTGTGAGCGCCGTCAGGACAATGATCGTCACCAGCGGCGAAGGCACCGCCTTGGTCAGGCGCGGGAAGAGATAGATGATCGCCAGCCCCGCTCCGACAAGCGCATAGGTCAGCCATGTGACCTTGCCGGGATCAAGCTCGGGCAGCTGCGCCATGAAGATCAAGATTGCCAAAGCATTCACAAAGCCGGTCATCACCGATTTCGAGACATAGCGCATCACAAAGCCGAGCTTCAAAAGCCCCGCCCCAATCTGGATTATCCCGGCCAGAACGGTCGCGGCGAGGAGGTATTGAAGCCCATGGTCGCGTACGAGCGTGACCATCAAGACAGCCGTCGCCGCGGTCGCAGCCGAGATCATACCGGGGCGGCCGCCCACAAAGGCGATCAGCACCGCGATCGAGAAGCTGGCGTATAGGCCAACCTTGGGGTCGACACCGGCAATAATGGAAAAGGCGATCGCCTCTGGGATCAGCGCAAGGGCCACGACAAGGCCCGACAAAAGATCGGCGCGGACATTGCCAAACCACTGATTGCGATAGGCGTCGAATGAAATCATTTGATGCGGTTCCTGTCAGATCGGCTGGCGATCAGTTGCACGCAGCCGCTTGGTGGCTGCGCAGGTCTGGGTGTCGGGGCTGTGCGCGGATGGGCGATCCCGATCTTCGGTTCGGCTGCCGCCTACAGGCAATCCCGCCGGAATCCAACCAAATTGGCACACAAACATTCTGTTCGCTGGGGCGAGTTCAAAGCTGTCTGACAGTGCGAGCCTTCCGCCACCCTGTTCTTTCTGCTTCTGGCCTAGCGGGAAATGCCCGCGGGAAAGACTTGGCCAGCCATGATCTTGCGTGCTGTGCGCACCATGCCGCAGGCGGTGATCTCTCCACTGGGGCCGCGTTCAAGAAACACTTCGGAGGCTCCGGCCGGATGTTCGACCATGAATCGCCTTTGGCCCGGATCGGTCGGCGCGGTGAGCCCAGCGATCGCGCTGCCGGGCAAAAGTGCTGCGGTCGCAACCGAAACAGCCGCAAAGACGCCCAAGGATTTATGCACACGGTGCGGAATCCAAGACCGTGTCATAACCAGCCCGCCGCGCCGGGGGCGAGAGACAAGGATCATCTTCGGCACCGTCAAATCTTGGACCGCGCCCAAGCCCATCATCGGTCCGGCCTGCAAGCGGATGGCTTCGATCCGGGCGCAGAG
>JBFEXG010000356.1:0-2173 GCA_041546005.1 Paracoccaceae bacterium | reverse complement strand
TCTGATGGCGGCGGGCGTTGAGGTTGCCGCTGTGATCGACAGCCGTACGGATGCCAGTGTGGCGCTTGACGCGCCGGTCATCACCGGCGGGCGCGTGATTGCGACGTCGGGGCGGCTTGGCCTCGAAGAGATCACGGTCGCCACGGCCAGCGGGCAGGAGCGGCTCAAGGTGGACTGCCTCGCCGGATCTGGAGGCTGGAATCCGACCGTGCACCTTGCCTGCCACATGAACGGCCGGCCGGTTTGGGATGAGGCGATCCAGAGCTTTATTCCCAAGTCGGGCATGATTCCGGGCATGGAAGCGGCAGGCGCGGCCAATGGGGTCTTCTCGACCGCTGCGTGCCTTGCCGATGGGGCGCGGGCCGGTGCCGAGGCGGCCAATGACCTTGGAAAGAAGGTGTCCAAGGCCAAACTGCCCAAAGCCGACGACACGGCATTCCGTCTCGAACCGCTTTGGGTGGTCGAGGGCGAGGGCCGCCAGTGGCTCGATTTCCAGAACGATGTGACGGTCAAGGACGTGCGCCTTGCCGCCAAGGAAAACTACCGCTCTGTTGAGCACATGAAGCGCTATACCACCCAAGGGATGGCGCCGGATCAGGGCAAGAACTCGAACGTTGCGGCGTTGGCCATTTTGGCCGATGCGACGGGTCGGGGCATTCCGGAGACTGGGACGACGACCTATCGCCCACCCTTCGTGCCGGTGTCGATCGCAGCGATGGGGGCGGGGGCGCAGGGCAAGGGCTTTGCCCCGCAGCGGTTTACCACCTCGCACGCCGCCAGCGTCGAGCGCGGCGCGCCGATGATCGAGGCGGGGATGTGGTATCGCCCCTCTTATTTCCCGCGCCCCGGCGAGAAGACGTGGCGCGAAGCCTGCGACCGCGAGGTGACGATGGTGCGCGAGGCGGTGGGCATCTGCGATGTCTCGACGCTTGGCAAGATCGACGTGCAAGGGCCGGATGCGGCGGCCTTCCTCGATTTCGTCTACACCAACACCATGTCGACCCTGCCTGTGGGCAAGGTCCGCTATGGCCTCATGCTGCGCGAGGATGGGCACGTCATGGACGATGGCACCTGTGCGCGCTTTGGCGAGGGGCATTTCGTCATCACCACGACGACCGCTGCCGCCGCATTGGTCATGCGGCATCTGGAGTTCGTGGCGCAGGGTTTGCGGCCTGATCTCGATGTGCAACTGGTCTCGGTCACCGAGCAATGGGCACAGTTTGGCGTGGTCGGGCCGAAGAGCCGCGATCTGTTGAACGATCTGCTCGATGCACCGATCAGCGATGAAACCCTGCCCTATATGGGGCATCAGGCGGCGCAGGTGATGGGCGTTAGGGGGCGGCTTTTCCGTATCTCCTTCTCGGGCGAACACGCCTATGAACTGGCCGTTCCAGCCCGCTTTGGCGAGGCGCTCTATCGCGTCTTGGTGGCGCGGGCGGAAATGCTGGGCGGCGGGGCCTATGGCATGGAGGCGCTCAACGTTCTGCGGATCGAGAAGGGCCACATCACCCACGCCGAAATCCACGGCCGCACGACCGCCTTTGACATCGGCTTCGACAAGATGATCAGCCGCAAGAAGGATTGCATCGGCCAGAAGATGGCTGCCCGCGAGGGGATGGTTGAGGAGAGCCGCGAGCAACTTGTCGGCCTGAAGCCCGTGGGCGCGGTCAAACAGCTGACCGCCGGGGCGCATATCTTCGACGAGGATGCGCAGGCCAAGCGGGAAAACGATCAAGGCTATGTGACGAGCGTGTGCTATTCGCCGACAGTGCGGAGCTTCCTTGGACTTGGTTTCCTCAAAAACGGCCGCGCTCGCTATGGCGAGAGAGTGCGCCTTGTCGATCACCTGCGGGGCGTTGAGGCGATCTGCGAAGTTGTGAACCCTGTGTTCTTCGATCCCGAGGGAGGGCGTCTCCGTGGCTAATCTTGTGGCACGCACGCCCTGCGAAGGGCTTCTTCCAGTGACCATCGGCTCGGTAACGCTGAGCGAAGTGGTCATAGACCAGATGGCCTCTGTCGCGCCGTTCAAGGGCAAGGAAGGGGCTGTCTCGGCGGCTCTGAAAGAGGCCTGCGACATTGCCTTTCCGGCCCCCAACCGCACCACCTCGAAAGGTGAGGCACGGGCGGTCTGGGCCGGGCAGGGGCGGGCCAATGTGATCGGCTGCGATCTGCC
>JBFEXG010000180.1:0-5142 GCA_041546005.1 Paracoccaceae bacterium | reverse complement strand
GGGTGGCAGAGGGGGATGAGGTCCGAGGTGCGCTTGGCCGCCATGATGCCAGCGAGGCGGGCGGTCCCCAATACGTCGCCCTTCTCGGCGCGGCCCTCTTCGACGAGGGCAAGCGTGGCGGGCGACATGACGATATGCCCTTCGGCCACAGCGACCCGCGAGGTGATTTCCTTGGCCGAGACATCGACCATATGCGCCTTGCCGGCGGCGTCAAAATGGCTGAGCGGGTTTTCCGCCATCACATGGCCCCCGGTCTGAGCGGATTGGCGAGGATCCGGCGCGTCGCCTCTTCCACGTCCTCCTGCCGCATCAGGCTCTCGCCGATAAGGAAGGCGCGGGCGCCATAGCGGGCGAGGTCGGCCAGATCGGCAGGCGTATTGAGGCCGCTTTCAGCCACGATCAAGCGATCTTCGGGAACGTATTTGGCGAGCTTGCGGGTGGTGTCGAGCGTGGTCTCGAAAGTCTTGAGATTGCGGTTGTTGATCCCCATGAGCGGCGATTTCAACAGGCTCGCGCGTTCAAGCTCTTCGGCGTCATGCACCTCGAGAAGAACGTCCATCCCCCATTCGAAGGCCGCCGCCTCAAGTTCGGCCGCCTGATCGTCCGAGACGGAGGCAAGGATGATGAGGATGCAATCTGCGCCGAGGGCGCGGGCCTCGGCCACCTGATAGGTGTCGTAAATGAAGTCCTTGCGGAGGACCGGCAGGCTGACCTCGGCGCGGGCGGCGACGAGATACTCGTCGGCGCCTTGGAACGAAGGGCCATCGGTCAGGACCGAAAGGCAGGTCGCGCCGCCGTCTTCATAGGCGCGGGCCAGCGCGGGCGGATCGAAATCAGCACGGATCAACCCTTTGGAGGGGCTGGCTTTCTTGATTTCTGCGATCAGGCCGTAGCCCTCGCGCGTGGCATTCTGGAGGTTTTCGAAAAAGCCACGGGTGGGCGAGGCGTCGCGGGCGAGCGCCTCAACTTCCGATAGCGGCACGCGGGCCTTGCAAGCGGCGATATGCTCGAGCTTGTAGGCCTTGATCTTATCGAGAATGGTAATGCTCATGCGGCCTCTTGGCTGATGCGGGCGAGGGTTTCCACCGCGCGTTTTGCCGCGCCGCTGTCGATGCTGGCGCGTGCCATTTCGACGCCGGATTTCAGGCTGTCGGCGGCTCCGGCCACCAGAAGGGCGGCGGCGGAATTGAGAAGGACGGCATCGCGATAGGCACCTGCCGCGCCGCCCAGAAGCGCGCGGAAGGCATCCGCGTTGTCCTCGGGCGTGCCGCCGATGATCGCCTCGAAAGGATGGACCGGAAGGCCCGCATCTTCGGGGTGAATCTCGCGCAGGGTGATCATGTCGCCCGAGAGGGCCGCGACCCAAGTGATGCCGGTGATGGTCATCTCGTCCGTGCCATCGCTGCCGTGCACGAGCCACGCCGCCTCGGAACCCAGACGCTGTAAGGTCTGCGCCATGGGCTGGATCAGATCGCGGCTGAAGGTGCCGGTCAGCTGGCGCTTGACGCCGGCGGGGTTGGTCAGCGGACCGAGGATGTTGAAGATCGTCCGCGTGCCCAGTTCGGCGCGGGTCGGCATGACGTGCTTCATCGCCGGATGGTGCATCGGCGCCATCATGAAGCCGATCCCGGCTTCGCGCAGCTCGCGCTCGACAACCTTGGGCCCAACCATGACGTTGATCCCCATCGCCGTCTGCACATCCGCCGTGCCGGATTTCGACGACAGGTTGCGGTTGCCATGCTTGGCGACGGGAACGCCCGCGCCGGCCACGGTGAAGGCGGTGGCGGTGGAGATATTCAGCGTATGCTTGCCATCGCCGCCGGTGCCGACAATGTCCATCGCGCCTGCGGGGGCATTCACCTTGTTGCACTTGGCGCGCATCACTGCGGCGGCGGCGGCGTATTCGTCCACCGTCTCGCCGCGGGTGCGCAGCGCCATCAGAAGGCCGCCGATCTGGCTCGGCGTCGCGTCGCCTTCGAACAGGATCTCGAACGCCTGCTCGGCCTGAGCGCGGGTCAGCGGGCCCTCGGCCGCGGCGTGGATCAGCGGTTTGATAGCATCGCTCATGCGGGCTCCTTGGCGAGATCGAGGAAATTCTGCAAAAGCTTGTGGCCGTGCTGGCTGGCGATGCTCTCGGGGTGAAACTGAACCCCGTGGATCGGCAGGGTCTTGTGCTGCAGGCCCATGATCGTGCCGTCCTCAAGCCAGGCAGTGACCTCTAGGCAATCGGGCAGGCTTTCGCGCTCGACCACGAGACTGTGGTAGCGGGTGGCCTCGAAGGGCGAGGGCAGGCCGGCAAAAACGCCTTTGCCGTTGTGATGCATCATCCCCATCTTGCCATGCACGATCTCGTGGCAGCGGACGACCTTGCCGCCGAAAGCCTCGCCAATGGTCTGATGCCCGAGGCAAACGCCCAAGAGCGGCGTGCGGGTCTCGGCGGCGGCTTGGGTCAGCGCAAGGCAGATGCCTGCCTGAGCGGGATCGCAGGGGCCGGGCGAGAGGAGGATCATGTCGGGGCGCATTCCCATGGCGTCCTGAACGGTCAACGCATCGTTTCGGCGAACGACCACTTCTGCCCCAAGCTCGCCCAGATAATGGACAAGGTTGTAGGTGAAGCTGTCATAGTTATCGATCAGGAGCAGCATGGTATGGCCTGCGGACAAATTGAGGGCTACCGTCGAACCGACCGCTCGGGGTATAACCGGGCCAATACATGGGCCGGTTGCAAGGGTAGCGTCAAGGTCCGGACCGCATTTGGCAGGTAGAACAAGGCGATTGAGGGATATCGGGTGATCAGGGGCTTTCTTCTCGGCATTACCTATGGGCTGGTGCTCGGGCTTGCAGGCCTTGTCGCGCTTGCCATCTGGGGAACCCAGCCTCCGGGTAGCCAGCCGCCCGAGGCGCCGCTGGTCGAGGCGCCAGAGGCCGCGAGCCAACCAGAGGCAACCGATACGGTCTTTGCCGCAGAGGTAGAAACATCCGAATCCACCGAAGCCGCTGCGCCAAGCGGCCTTGTTGCGCCGCTTGGGGCGCTCGACGAAGGCGCGATTGAAACCGACCCGGGCATGGCACCCGCCGCGAGCGGCGTTGAAGGGGCCATGAGCGATCCAGAGACAGAGACAGATGGCGGCACGAGCATTGCACTGCTGGCCCCGGTTGCGCCCGCGACCATCGGCGACTCGCCCTCTGCTCCGGCCGAAGATGCTGCCGCCAGCGCCTCGACCACCCCGGCCGCGCCGCCTGTTCAACCGGCCGTAGCGGCGGACGAGATCGCAGCCTTGCCCGAAGCCACCGAAGACGGGGCGCCAAGCCTGACCCTTACGGAGACCGCGCCCGTTGCCCCCAGCATTCAGGGCCAACCGTCCGAGCCGGACGCAAGCTCAAGCCCGCCCGTGATTGACACCGCGCCCGCAGCTCCGCCTGCACCCGAGGCGAGCCAGGACGAGCCCGTCGTCGATCTTTCGCCCGCACCCGAGGCGGCGCCCGAGCCTGAACCAGTGCCGGAGGCCAGTGAGCCGATCCTGCCGCAGGTGGGCTTTAGCGGACAGCCGGCGACGGTTCTCCCCGAAGGCACCGGAGCGGTCCGGATCAACCGACCAGACGCTGAGACCTCTGACGGACAAGCGGCGCGGCCCGCGCTCGTCCTGACCGGCCGCGCATTGGACGATTTCGCGAGCTACGCCGAGCCGTCAGATCTGCCGCGGCTTTCGATCGTGTTCATTGACGATGGCTCGATGCCCGGCGGGCCTGATGTTCTCGCAGCCTCCTCGGCTCCCGTTTCCGTGGCGGTTGACCCGTGGTTCGAGGGCGCAGCCGACCTCGCCGCAGCCTACCGCGCGAGGGATATCGAAGTTCTGGTGCGCCTAGATTTGATGCAAGGAACCGCGCCGCGGGATGTGGACGCCGCGCTCGCCGTCGCCTTCGCCGCGATCCCCGAGGCGGTCGGCGTCCTCCTTGTCGATTCGACCGCGGGTGATCCCGCCATGGCAGAGCTGATGGCCTTTCTGGGAGCCGAAGGGCGCGGTCTTGTGGCGGTGCCTCAGGGCCTTAACCGGTCGATGCGGGCCGCGACTGTCTCCGAGGTTCCGGCGGCGCTGATTTACCGTGAACTGGATGCAGAAGAGCAAGACGCCGCCACGATCCGCCGACTTCTCGATCAGGCGGCTTTCCGCGCGCGTCAGGAAAGCGGCGTTGTGCTTCTGGCTCGCGTCCGGCCCGAGACCCTCTCGGCCATGATTCTCTGGAGCGAAGCGGATCGAGCAAAGCAGGTGTCGCTCGTGCCGGTGTCGACTGTTTTGAAGGGGGAGTAGGTCCCGATACTTCCGAGGTCCGGGCCGAGGCGCGATCCCTCTATGACGGGTTAGGAGGTTGGCCTTGAACGACGAGCAAGAAATCAGGGCTTTGATTGCGGGCCATTTCGAGGCTCTCAAATGGGGCGGTGGCGAAGAGCCTGATTGGCCGCGGTTTCGCGAGGATTTTCTTCCGCAGGCTGTCCTTATCGGGGCGGCAAGGCCGGCAACGGTGCGGTCCGTCGAAGGGTTCATCGAGCGGATGGACACGGTGGCCCGCAAAAACCTTGAGACTTTCGAAGAACATACCGGCGGGATGAAGATCCTGCGCTATGGGAATGTCGCTGTGGTGCTTGCCTCGTCCGATCTTCTTGAAAACGGATCGGATCGAAGCGTTGATTTGAGCGGCTATCTCTTGGTCAAGAGCGAAGGTCGTTGGTCCATTGCGGCCCATGCTTGGGATCAGGCCGGTCAAGAGTTTAAACGCCCAGACGACTGGATCGAGCCCTAGAGCTGTCTGCAGCCAAAACCTCGCCTCTGCACCTCAAGGGCGGTTTAGAGGTTGCCCTCGCCGCGGAACATCGTCGCGTCTTCGGCGGCGCGACGGATCGCGTTCGATTTATGGACGGTTTCCATATATTCGGCCTCGGGGTCGCTGTCGTAGACAACGCCGCCGCCGGCCTGAATATAGAGCTTCTCGTCCTTCAGAACCGCTGTGCGCAGGGCGATGCACATATCCATGTCGCCGCCCGCGCTGAAATAACCCACGCCGCCGCCATAGACGCCGCGCTTTTCCGGCTCCAGCTCGTCGATGATCTCCATGGCGCGAACCTTGGGGGCGCCGGAAACGGTG
>JBFEXG010000092.1:0-8524 GCA_041546005.1 Paracoccaceae bacterium | reverse complement strand
TCGCGCGGCTATATCGGCGTCGGCTCGCTCGGCACCCGATCCGAGATCGCCGCCGAGCTGATCCTCTGCGGCGGCACCGAGGAGCAGAAGGCCAAGTGGCTGCCCCGCCTTGCCAGCGGCGAGACCCTGCCAACCGCCGTTTTCACCGAACCGAACACAGGCTCCGACCTTGGGAGCCTGCGCACCCGCGCGGTGAAGGGCGCGGACGGCAACTATACCGTCACCGGCAACAAGACGTGGATCACCCACGCCGCGCGCACCCATGTGATGACGCTTCTGGCGCGGACCGATCCGAACACGACCGACTATCGCGGCCTTTCCATGTTCCTCGCCGAAAAGACCCCCGGCACCGACGAGGCCCCGTTCCCGACCCCCGGCATGACCGGCACTGAGATCGAAGTTCTCGGCTATCGCGGTATGAAAGAATACGAGCTGGGCTTTGATAACTTTGCCGTCAAGGGCGAGAACCTTCTGGGCGGGGTCGAGGGTAACGGCTTCAAGCAGCTGATGCAGACCTTTGAGTCGGCCCGCATCCAGACTGCCGCCCGCGCTATCGGCGTGGCGCAATCGGCGCTCGATGTGGCGATGCAATACGCCCAAGACCGCAAGCAGTTTGGCAAGCCCCTGATCGCCTTCCCGCGCGTGTCGGGCAAGCTCGCCATGATGGCGGTCGAAATCATGATCGCCCGCCAGCTCACCTATTTCAGCGCCCGCGAGAAAGACGAAGGCCGCCGGTGCGACCTCGAGGCGGGAATGGCCAAGCTTCTGGGCGCCCGCGTGGCTTGGGCGGCGGCCGACAACGGCCTGCAGATCCACGGCGGCAACGGCTTTGCGATGGAATACAAGATTTCCCGCATCCTCTGCGATGCGCGGATTCTTAATATCTTTGAAGGCGCCGCTGAGATTCAGGCGCAGGTGATCGCGCGGCGTTTGCTCGACTAAGCTTTCCGCTCGCCAAGCCTTGGGTGAAGCGATCCGGCGATCACCCAAGCGATCACCATGCCGACCCCGCCCGCGAGGAACACCGCCGAGACCGGCGCAAATGCCAAGACCCCCCACGCCACCGCAGGCGTGAGGATGCCCGAGGCATCGCGGTAGCTGGCAAAGACCGCCGCCATTTCCGTCCGCTCCGAGGGCTTGACCGCCATGAGGAACGGCAGGCTGCCTGACACGTCGAGCGCGACGAGGAAGAACGACATGGCGACCATGGTCCAATAGGTGATCCACGGCCAGTCAGACGCGCCCCAAGCCACCGCGCCGCAGATCGCGGCCCCGGCGAAAGCGAGGCGCACCGAGGTCTTGACCCCGATCCGGTTGACGACCTTAAGCATCACCGGCGCTACAAAGAGGATCGCGTTGGCAAGAGACACCGCCGCCGCGCCCCAGTATTTGCCGATGCCGCTCTCGACGCAGAAGATCGGCAGATAGACGATATAGACCCACCAACCGCAGGAGCGGATCGTCGCAAAGGTCCAGCCCGCCACGAGGCGCGGCTGGGCGAAGAAGCGGCCGAGGAAAGCATAGGGGTTGGGCGCGGGGCCGCGAGCCTTGGTGATCTGTTTGCCGTTGCCAAGGCGCAGGCGCCAGAAGGCGAGGATCATCAGAACGGCAAAGAGCGACGAGACGACGAAGGGCAGGCCCCACCAGCGGTCCATCATCCAGACGCCAAGGAACGGGCCCACCGACCACGGCAGGGCAGAATAGACGAGGCGGGCGGTCTCGTTTTTGCCAAGGTCGGTGCGTTGGATGTAGTCGAGCACATAGGCCGAGAGGCTGATCGACGAGATCGTGGCCGCCAACGCATTGGCCATGATCGCACCGGCCACGAGCATCGGGATATTGGTCAGCGCAAGTGCTACGCCGACAAGATAGAGCACCCCCGCCGAGGTATAGAGCCAGCGGCGCGGGACAAAGCGGGAAACGAAGGGCACGGTTGCGCCGAAAATCAGCGCCGCGAGGCCAACGAAGAAGTAAATGCGGCTGACAATCGCCGCGTCGCCGAAGGCGTTGTAGATCGCGAGCGGCATGACCGACAGCAGAAGCCCGCGTACGCCAGCCTCAAGCGCAGCCAGAATCGCGAAGTGATGGACCTTCGGCGTCGGCGCGTGGGTGATATAAACTGGGCTGCGCGGCGAAATCATAATGAGCCAATCTCTTTGGGTGGCATTTGGCCCGTGGGCCGGCCCGCAATCTCGGCTCTGAGCGACATTTTCTGTCGTCGCACCGCCCTAGCTTGCAGCCAGCCGCGCTATCAACCTTTGCCGCGCCGCTGGCAAGGCCTTTCGACCAAGTGCTGCAAGGAGCTTGTGTTCGAGGAAATAACCGGTGGTGCCAAGGGCAATGGCAATCTCATCATCATGCGCCTCGCCCTCCCCCTTCATTACCGGCGGCAGCGGCAAGAGGCGGTCGGCCCAAGCGCCCGCGCCCTCGCGGCTGACTGCGCGGCCCGATTTGGGCGAGATGAAGGAGAGGTCTTCATTGACGCCGGTCGCGGCACAGGCGGAAAGGTCGAGACCGTAGCCCAACTCTTCCAAGAGCGCCATTTCCCATTGCAGATAGGCCAAGGGCCAGAGGTCGGAATGGCCGAGAAGATCGAGTAGGTCGACGGTGCGTTCGTAAAGGGCTGCGTGCGGCTCGCGCTCGGGCAGGCAGACCGAGAGGAGCGAGCAGACCGCCGAGAGCCCGTCAAGCGCCTGCCGCTCGCTCATCACGAGCGCGGCGCGGCTGCGGACGGGCTCGACCGTGAAGCTGCCCAGATGCGCCTCGAGCCGCGCCTTCCATTCGACGTCAAGCTGCGCCCCCGGTTGCAGGATCGGGCCGAGCCTGCGCCCCGCCCCGCCGCGCACGATGCCAGCGGCGCGGCCCTGCGTTGGCGTGAAAACTTCGATGATGACAGAGGTCTCCCCATGCTTGCGCACAGCCAGAAGAACGCCCTGATCCCGCCAATCAATCATGGCGCCATGGGAACGGCGCAGGGCCGCCAAGGCAAGGGTTATTCGAGGCCCGGCTCATCGAGAAGATGCCGCCCCTCGCGGCTTTCGATTTCAAGCACCCACAGATCGGGATCAAAGCTGCGCTGGCGGGCGATGGCTTCGTCCACCGTGGCCTCCTCGCCCGAAGTCAGTTCGATCCAGCGCCGCTCTCCGGTCATCAGATCAAAGCTGCGCTGAAAGCAGGTAGCCTTGCCGTCGAGAGTATTGAGCTTGACCAGAACCGCCCCCGCCGTGTCGTCGCCGCGGCGCACCACAAAGGCCGGGATGTCGGCCAGTCTGAGCCGCGCGAGATAGGCCGAGACCCATATCCCGGCGGTCAGCCTCAAGAATTGCCGTCCTTGAAATCGAGGCCCATCTCGGAGTAGCGCTCGGCCTCTTCAAGCCAGTTGGGCCTGACCTTGACCTGCAGGAAAAGGTGGACTCTGCGGCCGAGGAATTCCTCAAGCTCTTCCCTCGCCGCTTTGGACACCGCCTTGGCCGTCTCGCCCTTGTGGCCAAGGACGATGCCCTTGTGCCCATCGCGCGAGACATAGACCACCTGATCAATCCGCGCCGAGCCATCGGGGCGTTCGTCCCAGTGCTCGGTCTCGACGGTGAGCTGATAGGGCAGCTCTTGGTGCAGGCGCAGGGTCAGCTTTTCGCGGGTGATCTCGGCGGCAATCATCCGCATGGGAAGATCGGCGATCTGGTCTTCCGGAAAGAGAAGCGGGCTTTCCGGCATCCGGTCGCCCAGCCATTTCTTCAGGTCGTCGCAGCCATAGCCCTTTTCGGCCGAGATCATGAAGGTCTCTTCGAAAGGAAAGGCCTCGTTCATCTTCTTGGTCAGCGCCAAGAGCTCTTCGGCCTTCACCCGGTCGATCTTGTTGATCGCCAGCGCCACGGGGCGGTTGCCCACCTTGTCTTTGAGGTTATCAAGGATCGCGCGAACGCCGTCGGTCAGGCCACGGTGCGCTTCGATCAGGAGGATGACGATATCGGCATCCGCCGCCCCGCCCCATGCCGCCGCGACCATCGCCCGATCAAGCCGGCGGCGCGGGCGGAAGAGGCCGGGGGTATCGACAAAGATGATCTGCCGATCGCCATCCATCGCCACCCCGCGAATGCGCGCCCGCGTGGTCTGGACCTTGTGGGTCACGATCGACACCTTCGCGCCCACCATGCGATTGAGAAGCGTCGACTTGCCCGCATTCGGCTCGCCGATCAGCGCCACAAATCCGGCGCGGGTGGTGGGGGTGTCAGCCATTCTATCAACCTTCCGAGAGTTGGATCCGGTCGCTATTTCATTTTGCCGCCGTTGACCAGAGCGCGCCTTTTCGCCCGCAGAAAGCAAGTTCTTGTCGGGAATCAACCCTGACGGTAGCCTTTCAAATATCACAACTCCGAGGGACGAGTCGGCCATGGGCCTTTTCCGCCTTCTGTTCCGAGCGTTTCGCCGGGAAGTCCGGAGGTCTTCGTATGTTGATCAGCGCCTGTATAGACCGGTGGAAAGGCCCCGACCGCGGGTCACCCAGAGCGTCACGGTTGTCGAGACGATTGAGATTGTCGAAACAACCATTCTGGCCGGTCCTTGCTGGGTCGTAGATGGCGACACCATTCGCATTCAAAACAAGTCCATTCGCATTGCTGGGATTGATGCGCCCGAGCTCAATCATCCCTACGGCCAGAATGCCAAACGGGCGCTCATGCAGATGTGCAAGGGGCGCACGGTTTCAGCCCACCTGCACCCTGACTCGAGCTATGATCGATTGGTCGCGACCTGCTATCTCGATGACGGGCGAGATATCGCGGCGGAGCTGGTGAAAGCGGGCCTCGCGCTCGATTGGCCCAAGTTCTCGCGCGGGAAATACCGTCACCTCGAGGTCGAGGGTGCGCGAAAGAAGCTTTGGCGGATTGATGCCAAACAGAAGGGCCGCTTGGCCCCCGACAAGACGTAATGCCTAGCCCGCTACTTTCTTCAATAGTGCCTCGGCGGCGGCCATTTCAGCTTGCCGCTTCGATCCGGCGCTGGCGCGTTCGGTCAGGCCCGAGGCGAGGCGGGCTTCGATGGTGAAAATCGGCTGATGGTCGGGGCCGGTGCGCGAGATCTGGACGTAATTGGGCGGCGGCTCGCCACGGGCCTGCGCCCATTCCTGTAGCGCGGTCTTGGGATCGCGGGCGTCTGTGTCGACCCGATTGATCTGCTCGCCCCAAAGCCGCAACACGGCATCGCGGGCCGCCTCGAACCCCGCATCAAGATAGATCGCGGCGATCACCGCTTCCATCGCATCGCCCAAGAGCGCGTCTTTGCGGCGGCCGCCGGTCTTCATCTCGGAGCGCCCGAGCTTGAGGACCGCCCCGAGGTCGATCGCGCGGGCAACTTCGGCGCAGGTCTCTTTCCGCACAAGCGCATTGAAGCGCGGGGCGAGGACGCCTTCTGCCGCGCCCTTGTCGGCCTTGAACAGCGCCTCGGCAATCGACAGACCGAGCACGCGGTCGCCCAAGAACTCGAGCCGCTGGTTGTTGTCACGGTGGGGCGAGGTCATCGAGGGGTGGGTGAGCGCACGGATCAAGAGCTCGGGCTTGGTAAACTCATGCCCGAGACGTTCGGAAAACTCTTTCATCTCAGCCGAGAGCTTCATCTCACCGCCTCCACTATGCGGTCCTTGCGCCATGTCCAAACCTGCCAGAGCGAGCGGCCGGTTGCCGATAGTCCTACCAGCCGGGCGCGGGAGAGGACAGTGGCCTCATCGACCAATCCAAGCCCGCCTGCGGCGCGCGCAATACGGCTGTCGGCGGCGTTGTCACGGTTGTCGCCCAGAAGGAAAAGGTGGCCTGCGGGGATGATCACTTCTGCAAGAAGGTCGAGCGAGGTGTCGCCCGCGTTGAGGATGGGGTGTTCACGCCCCTCGGGCAAGGTCTCGATCAGGAGCCGCTTTTGGCACAGTGCCCCTTGTCCAACGGCCCCGTTGAGGCAGCGTGGCAGATCGCCGTCGGCACCCTGCGGGCCCATAATCTCGTCGAAAAACTCTTTATCCGTTTGGCCGAGCGGCGCGCCGTTGAGAATGACGGTGCCACTTTCGATAGCCACCCGATCACCCGCAAGACCAATCACCCGCCCAACGCCGCCGCCCGCAAGAAAGACGATGTCTCCTCGCTGCGCCGGATGCCGCGCGGGGGTTGTGGCAATGACGACATCGCCAGGCAGGAAGGTGGGCTTCATGTCCAGGCCGCCGATGCGGTTGAGATCGACATAGGCCCCCAGCGCCACCACAGGCACCGACAGGGCGACAAGCCAGAATCCAACGCCCCGCCAAGGCGAATAGCTGACCCTTTGGCGCATTTGCGGCCGGATCAAGAGCATCACGGCAACGAGAGCCGCGTTCAGGAACGGTAGGATCAGGATCCAAGCGAGCCAGCCGGGCCAGCCCAGATCATTGAGCCGCCTGAGCGCGTGGCCCCAAAAGGGTAACCACATGGCCGCGAGCCAGACGTGCATCCAGACGATCTGGCCGCGCGTCAGGTCAAGCTGCCAGAGCGCGGCCAAGGGCAGGGCCACCACAAGAAGCGCGAAAAGGAAACGGCTCCGGCCGGTCCTACCGGACCAGTCGAAGCCCTGAATATAAACGGCGAGTGGGTTGCGACTACGCGCCATCGGCCCGCGGCGGCGTTACTCGATCGCCTTGAAGAAGCGATCAGACCGCCACGTCCAGAAGGCCAACATCGACCGGCCGGCAGACGAGAACATGATCCTATCGGCACGACCCACAAGATCCTCGGCCGGAACAAAGCCCACGCCGCCAAGACGCTGATCCACGCGGCTATCGGTCGAGTTGTCGCGGTTGTCGCCCATGAAGAAGTAGTGGCCTTCGGGGACGGTATAGACGCCGGTCGTATCAAGGCTCTGGTTGCCGATGTTGAGGACCGAATGACGCACGCCGTTGGGCAGCGTCTCAAAAGCGCGATCCTTCAGGCACAGGCCGCCTTGGCCCGGATTGCCATTGGCGCAGCGCGGGATCAGGCCCTGCGGCCCCTGCCGCTCATACGTCTCTTCAAAGACGCCATCTTGTTCAACCTCGACCGCGACATCATTGATGTAGAGCTGCCCGTCCTTCATCTGGACGCGGTCGCCCGGCAGGCCGATCAGGCGCTTGATGAAATCGCGGCCCGTGACGGGGTGGCGGAAGACCACGACATCGCCGCGCTCGGGGTCATTGCCAAGAAAGCGATCATTGTCGCCCTTGAAGAAGCCACAGAAATCCTCGGCATCGATGTCGATGCCCAGCGATGCGATGCGGATCGACGGGCAAGAGGCATAGGAATAGCCATAGGCCATCTTGTTGACGAAGAGGAAATCGCCAATCAGGAGAGTATCTTTCATCGACCCCGAGGGGATCCAGAACGGCTGAAAGAAAATCGTGCGGAACACGCCCGCGATCAGAAGGGCATAGACAACCGTCTTGACCGTTTCCTTGATGCCCGCCCAGAGCCCGCTTTCTTCCGTCACGTCCGACATGATCGTTCCTTTTTGGTGTCAGGGGTATGTGATGGCCCCCGAGCGGTGAGTCAAGCGCCCGCGGGCTGATCGGCAAGGGGCCGCGCCTCGATCACGACAAAGGCCTGCGCCCAAGGGTGATCGTCGGTCAGGGTCACATGGATGATCGCCTCGTGGCCCGGCGGGGTCATGGCCTCGAGCCGATCCTTTGCCCAGCCGGTGACGTGCATCACGGGTTGGCCGGTGCGCAGGTTGCTCACCGCCATATCCTTCCAGGAGATGCCCATCCGCAGGCCGGTGCCCAAAGCCTTGGAGCAGGCCTCTTTCGCCGCCCAGCGCTTGGCATAGGTCGCGGACACGGCACGCGGGCGACTCGCCGCCTTGCGCTGCTCGCGTTCGGTAAAGACACGTTGCAGGAACCGGTCGCCAAAACGCTCGAGCGTCCCCTCGATGCGCTCGATATTGCAGAGATCGGTGCCGATGCCCAGGATCATATGCGCCCCGCCACAGCTAGCCGCGCGCCTCGTCCATCAGGCGGCGCATTTCGCGGATCGCGGGCTCGAGGCCGCGGAAGATCGCTTCGCCGATGATGAAATGGCCGATGTTGAGCTCCATCACCTCGGGGAAGGCGGCGACGGGCTGGACCGTCTCATAGGTCAGGCCGTGGCCTGCGTGGACCTCGAGGCCGAGAGAATGGCCATATGCTGCCATCTCGCGCAGCCGCTCAAGCTCGGCATCCCGTTCGGCGAAATGGCCTTCGGCGTGGAAATCGCAATAGGCCCCGGTGTGCAGTTCGATCACCTGTGCGCCGATCCGATGGGCCGCCTCAATCTGGCGGGCATCGGCGGCGATGAAGATCGACACCCGGCACCCGGCCTCACGCAGCGGCGCGATGAAATGCGCCAGCCGGTTTTCCTCGCGCGCCACTTCAAGGCCGCCCTCGGTGGTGCGCTCTTCGCGCTTTTCGGGGACGATGCAGACCGCATGCGGCTTGTGGCGCAGGGCAATCGCCTGCATCTCGGCGGTGGCGGCCATCTCAAAGTTGAGCGGCACGCGCAGG
>JBFEXG010000045.1:0-12049 GCA_041546005.1 Paracoccaceae bacterium | reverse complement strand
GAGCGCGGCTATACCATGCAGAAATTCTTCCCCGCCGAGGCCAACGGCGGCGCGAAGGCGCTCAAAGCCATCGGTGCGCCGCTGCCCAGGGTCAAGTTCTGCCCCACGGGCGGCATCACACTCGAGAACGCGCACGATTATCTGAGCCTTTCCAACACGATCTGCGTCGGCGGTAGCTGGGTCGCTCCGGCCGGCCTCGTCCGCGCGGGCGACTGGGCGGCGATCACCGCGCTCGCGGCCGAAGCCTCAATGCTCTGAGCCCTTGCCGGAATCGGCGCGGGCGCACAGGGTGCGCCAACGGTTTCGGGAGAGTTTCGTGAGTAAGGATCAAACCATCCGCACTTGCCTTTGGTTCGAACAGGGTGCTGAAGAAGCCGCACGCTTCTATGTCTCGCTCTTTGAGGGTGCCGAGATCACGCATCGGTTTCCGATGCGGGGCGATCCCGAGGGCCGCGCCTTCCTCGTCCATTGGACGATGCTCGGCCAGAAGTTCAGTGCCATGAACGGCGGCCCCGGCCTTCCCCATAGTGCCGCGGCGTCGATCGAGGTTCATGTGGAAACACAGGCCGAAGTCGATCGCCTCTGGGACGCGTTGACCGCCAACGGAGGCAAGCCGGGGCGCTGCGGGTGGCTGACCGACCGGTTCGGGATCAACTGGCAGATTATCCCCGAGGCCCTGCCCCGGCTTCTTTCGACCAAAGACGACGCGGTGGCCCAGCGTGTCACCCACGCGATGTTTGCCATGATGAAACTTGATGCCGCCGCGCTTGAGGCCGCAGCCGAAGGCTAGGCCTGCATCCGCCCGGCGCGGCCGCCCCGGCGGCGCGGGCCGGAGCCTTCTTCCAAGGCGGCTTTGAGCGTTTCGGTCATCGGATGATCGTCGGGCTCACCCGCGTGACGTGCCAAAAGAGCCCGCACCTGCTCGCGCGGGTCAGCGCCAAGCGGCACCCCAAGCGCCCAATCGAGGAAGATCGAGCGACACTCTGGCGCGCTGATCCCGTCGATGCGATAGGCCTCGCGGATCAACCCCTTGGGGTCCAACTCATCCTTCATCCTGATTGCTCCCCGTCCCACTGCCCAGATAGCGGTCGATGATCGCCGCAGATTCGGCGCTGTGCGCCTCGATCGCCCGGCCCAAATCCTCGATCGTCTCATAGCCCGTCTCCCGCAAGATAAACCGCCGCCCCGCCTCGCCAAGGGCGTCCGGCTCAAGCTCACCCCCCGTCAGAAGCCGCGCCGCAGCCTGCACCTGCCATAAAAGCCCTTCGGTTTCGGAAAGCGCCGCCGCGTCTGCGGCATCGAGCCAACCGGACGCGACACCGGCGGCAAGCTGCGCCTCGGTCGAGCGGACCGGCGCGCCCGCCAGAAGCGCGGCTGTCTGCGAGAAAAGCTCGGTATCCTGTAGCCGACCCCGGCCGATCTTGGCGTCATAGATGCCGGCGGGGTGTTTGGCCGCAGCAATCCTTTCGCGCATCGTCGCAACATCGGAGAGGATATCGGGACCGCTTGATTTCTCCTGCAGGAGAAGCTGCCGGAAGGCTTCGATCTGGCTGGCCAACTCATGTGTGCCGACAAGCGCGCGAGATCGGGTCAGAGCGAGGTGTTCCCATGTCCAGGCTTCGGTGCGTTGGTAATCGCGGAAAGATGTGATCGAGGTGGCAACCGGCCCTTGCCGCCCTGAAGGGCGCAGCCGCATATCGACCTCGTAGAGCCGCCCGTCCGACATCGGCGCAGTAACCGCCGTAACCAATGCCTGCGTCAGACGCGCGAAATAGGGGCGCGTAGCCAAGGGGCGCGGGCCCTCGGAGGCTTCGGCATCGCCTGCGTCGTAGATCATGATGAGATCAAGGTCAGAGCCGGCATTCAGCCGCTGCGCTCCGAGCGAGCCCATACCAAGGACGACCGCGCCGCGCCCCGGGATCGGCCCATGCTTGCGGGCAAACTCCTCGACCACGACAGGCCAGAGGCCGGCGATCACCGCCTCGGCAAGATCGGCATATTCCCGGCCCGCCTCGGTCGCCGTAATCAGCCCGCGCAGATGATGCACGCCGATGCGGAAATGCCATTCCTTCATCCAGCGCCGCGCCATATTGAGCCGCGCCTCATAGTCGGGCGCTTCCGACATGGCCCGCGCCAAAAGCCGCGTCAGCTCGGCGACCTCGGGCCAAGGCGAAAAGAA
The DNA here is from genome assembly GCA_041546005.1 of Paracoccaceae bacterium. Classification (GTDB taxonomy): domain Bacteria; phylum Pseudomonadota; class Alphaproteobacteria; order Rhodobacterales; family Rhodobacteraceae; genus RFZI01. The sequence goes on along the minus strand of JBFEXG010000045.1, from coordinate 9,870 downwards.
CGAGCCGCCAATCACCATGTCGAAGACATCGGAATTGCGCGACAGATACTGGGCGAGGGCCGGCGCCGTGCCGCAAATATCGACGACAAGGCGCGTGAGCTGTGGGTTGGCGTCGAAGAGCGAGAATAGCTGCACGCCCGCCGGCAGGCCCGCGAGGAAGGTATCAAACTGGCGCAGCGCCTCGTCAGGCTGGGCGGCATCCTTCAGGCTCTCGATCACCTGCGGCAGCACCCGCTTGAAAATCTCGGCGGCCCGTGCAGAGCGCAACGCAGGATAATTCTGCCAGCGCTGGGTAACTTCGCGGCCGAAATCGTCGTTCGGCCCCGCCGTTGCCGAGGGGGCAAAGAAACCCTCCGTCAGCTCGTGCACCTCTTCGACCCTTCGGGCGATGTCTTTGCGAAGCGCGGCGGCATCGGTGCCCATCAGTGCTGCCAAACGGTCCCACGCCTCGGGCGTGGTCGGCAGATGGTGGGTCTGCTGATCAGCGATCATCTGCACGCGGTGCTCTACCTCGCGGTGATGGCGATAGTGTTCATAGAGCCGTTCGGCATGGTCCTGCGGCACCCAGCCGGCATGGGCGAGCCGGTCGAGCCCCTCGCGCGTGCCCCGAACGCGCAGCGAAGGATCGCGGCCACCGGCGATAAGCTGGCGGGTCTGGGTGAAAAACTCGATCTCGCGGATGCCGCCACGGCCAAGTTTCATGTTGTGCCCGTCAAGCACCAAAGGCCCGTGCAGGCCTTTGTGATCGCGGATGCGAAGGCGCATATCGTGGGCGTCCTGAATGGCGGCGAAATCGAGGTGTTTGCGCCAGACGAAGGGCCGCATCATGGTGAGGAATTTCGCCCCCGCCTCGCGGTCGCCCGCGCAGGGCCGCGCCTTGATATAGGCCGCGCGCTCCCACGTCCGGCCGACACTTTCGTAATAGCCCTCGGCGGCCGCCATCGAGATGCAAACCGGCGTGACCGCCGCATCGGGACGCAGGCGCAGGTCGGTGCGGAACACATAGCCTTCGCCTGTGAGATCAGACAAAAGGCCCGTCATCCGCCGCGTGACGCGCACGAAAGAGGCGCGGGCGTCGTCATAGCCGTCGTCGTCGAACCGGCTTTCATCGAAAAGCATGATGAGGTCGATGTCGGAGGAGTAGTTCAACTCCCCTGCCCCCATCTTGCCCATCGCCAGCGCGACCATACCGCCCGCGGTCTGGGCGTCTTCGGTCGAAAGGCCCGGAATTTTGCCCCGCGCAATCTCGGCGCCGACAAGGCGCCGCAGGCAGCTATCGACAGCAGCATCGGCAAAGTCGGTGAGCGCCTGCGTCACCACCTCGAGCGGCCAAACCCCACCCAGATCGGCCAGCCCGGCCAAAAGCGCCACGCGTCGCTTGGCCTCCCGCAAACCATCCGAGAGCTTGTCGAGTGGCAGCGCGGCGGCGGTTGAGATCACCGTGGCCATCGAGGTTTCGGGATCGTCGAGGGCTTCAACAAGCCACTCTGCCTCTCGGGCGATCAGCCCTGCCAAAAAAGGGCTCGAGCCGGCGGCCCCTTCGACCACCTCGCGCGTTCTCGGCGGCAGGCTCGGCAACAGTGCCAGTGCGTCCGCACCCCGGTCGGGGTCGAACGGGCGCGGACTGCGGGTGATGCGGGATTCGAAGCTCATGGGCCCATCTGTGCAGGCCTGTGAGGGATGGTCAATTGCCGTGCGTTTTGCCACTCTCGCTTCGCGAATATGGGAGCGCGGCATGAGCAAAAGCCTCAAGCGAGTCATCGCGGCACTGGAAGCGGCGGATGTGCAGGCCGTGCCAATGGAAATGGCGGCTGAAACCCGCACGGCCCAGCAAGCCGCCGACGCGGCAGGCTGCGCGCTTGACCAGATCGCCAAGTCGATCATCTTTCAAGGCGAGGCCTCGGGCGAGATTGTCCTTTTCCTCACCGCCGGCGGCAATCAGGTTGATCCGGCCAAAGCAAGCGCCTTGGCAGGCGAGGCGCTCGGGCGCGCCGATGCCGATGCGGTGCGGGCCCATACCGGCTTTGCCATCGGTGGTGTTTCGCCCGTCGGGCATCTCAACCCCATGCGCAGTTTCATGGACCCGCGGCTTCTGGAGTTTGACCGGATCTTCGCCGCCGCCGGCACCCCGCGACATATCTTTCCGATCGCGCCCGAGACTTTGCAGCAAATCACAGGTGCCACGGTTTCGTCTTTCACGGCCTGATCAAAAGATTTTTTCGGGAAAATCTCGGCCACCATCAATGGGTTGATGCGGTGCTGCACTGCAGTATGTAAAAAACATTAACATCCACCCTTGAAGGCAGAGCCTAGCTCTCCGATATGTGCAATGTGAAAGACATTCACATCCCTTGTGACCCGATATTTCAAACGGAGACCACTATGACCGACGCTACATTGCACCCTCCCTCCCGCAGCGAGTCTGCCCAGCAGGGCTGGTTCACCCGCGCCGAGGATTGGCTCGACGCCCGTGGCAAGGGAGCCTGGATCGCCGCGATGGTTCTTGGCTTCATCTTTTTCTGGCCCGTTGGCCTCGCGCTTCTGGCCTATATGATCTGGAGTAAACGCATGTTCAGCCGTCATCGTTCACACGCCCGCTTCGCCGCCCGCCGCTATGCCCACACCGCGTTCACCAGCTCGGGCAACAGCGCCTTCGACGCCTATAAGGCCGAGACCCTGCGCCGCCTTGAGGACGAGCAGAAGAGCTTTGAAGCCTTCCTCGACCGCCTGCGTGACGCCAAGGACAAGGCCGAGTTCGACCAGTTCATGGAAGACCGCGCCGGCAAGCCCTTGGCTGGCCCGACGACCGAAGCCTGATTTCCCTCTCTCTGCCGCGCCCGTCATTTGGGCGCGGCCCATTTTCGAAGGACTCAAGACGCAAATGACCGCCTCTTCTGCCCATTCCGGTTTTGCCCTCCCCGACCCGTCAGCACAGCCCGAGTTTTATCAGGGCGTGGTCCTCAAGCGTGGCCTGGCTTGGGCATTCGATGCGATCCTGATCGCTATCCTTTCGGCCCTTGTCCTGCCGTTCACGGCGTTCACCGGCATCTTCTTCTTCCCTGGCCTGATGCTTGTTATGGGGTTCTTCTACCGCTGGTTCACCCTTGCAGGCGGATCGAGCACATGGGGGATGCGCCTGATGTCGATCGAGCTGCGCGAAGCCGATGGCGGCCGCCTGTCAGGCAGCACGGCCTTTTGGCACACGGCGGGCTATACCTTCTCGATCCTCGTCGCGCCGCTGCAGCTGATCTCGGTCCTCCTGATGCTGGTCACGGCGCGTGGCCAAGGTCTGACCGACCATGTCCTCGGCACCGCAGCCATTAACCGGCCGCTGCGCTAGGCCGTTAATCTTCTCGAAACCATCACTTGGCGGAACGGCGGCGGGTTGCTAACCTGCCGTCGTTCAGCATTTGAGAGACTATGCGTCATACCCTGCCGATAGCGCCCCAGTTCTACGTGACGGCGCCGCAGCCCTGCCCCTATCTCGAGGGCCGGATCGAACGCAAATTGTTCACCGCCCTTCAGGGCGAACAGGCCGAGTTGTTGAACGATTCCCTGTCCAAGCAGGGCTTCCGCCGGTCGCAAAACGTGCTCTATCGGCCGTCCTGCGCGGATTGCACGGCCTGCCTGTCGGCGCGGATACGGGTGGCCGATTTCACGCCCAGCCGCAGCCAGCGGCGGGTGATGAAGCGCAACGGGGATCTCTTGCGCCGTCCGACCTCGCCTTGGGCCACCGAGGATCAGTTCACCCTCTTCCGCCGCTATCTCGACCATAGGCACGCCACGGGCGGCATGGCCGATATGGACCTGTTCGAATTCGCGGCCATGGTCGAGGAAACGCCGGTCCGCTCGCGGCTGATCGAATATCTCACGCCCGACCCAGAGCGAGGCAGTGATCTCAAGGCCGTTTGCCTGACCGATATCCTCGATGACGGGCTGTCGATGGTCTATTCCTTCTTCGATCCCGACCGTGAAGGCGACAGCCTCGGAACCTATGTGATCCTCGACCATATCGAGATCGCGCGGGATCTGGGGCTGCCCTATGTCTACCTCGGCTATTGGGTGCCCGGCAGCCCGAAGATGGGCTACAAATCCAAGTTCGACGCGCTCGAGGTCTATTCGCGCGGACGCTGGCGTCCGATGCGCGATCCGGCGGATTTTGAGCACGATGCACACCCCCTCTCGGTGGAGCCGATTGCCGAACAGGTGGCCAAGATCATCCTGCCCGACACAAGGCCAGCTACCCCCGCCTGAAAAGCAAAAAGCCCCGGCCTTTCGGTCCGGGGCTTTTCGTTTGCGTTGGCGCGAACCTAGTTCAAGAGCGCAGGAACAATCGTTACGACCTGCGGCACCAGCGCCAAGAGCACCAAGCCTAGAACTTGGATCAGCACGAAGGGCACGATCCCGCGATAGATATGCCCCGTGGTCACCTCTTTCGGCGCCACGCCCCGCAGGTAGAAGAGCGCAAAGCCGAAGGGTGGCGTCAGGAACGAGGTTTGCAGGTTCACAGCGACCATGATGGTGACCCATTTGGGATCGAACGAGCCGCCATAGATCACCGGCCCGACAATCGGGATCACGATGTAGATGATCTCGAGGAAGTCGAGCACGAAGCCCAGAACGAAGAGCACCAGCATCACGATGAGGAAGGCGGTCCATTCGTTCGAGAAGCTGCGCAGGAAGTCCTGGATATAGTGCTCGCCGCCGAAGGAGATCAGCACAAGGTTCAGAAGCTGCGAGCCGATCAGGATGGTAAAGACCATCGACGTGACCTTGGCAGTTTCCCGCACCACAGGCGCCAGAACGCTCTCGCGAAAGAGATACCAGCAGCTCCAGAAGATGCCGAACATCGCATAAAGGAAGGCACCGAAGGCGACCATGAAGGCAATGATGTCTTCAACGGCCAGATCCGGTTGGCCGAGGCGCATATCAAAGTTCACGCCAACGAGCAGCATGACCATGATCGCCAGAGCGGTGCGGATCACGATCTGCGCCGATCTGCCGTTGTCGGCCAGCTTGCGAGCCGCAGCGAGCAGGATCGCGCCACCGGCACCAAGTGCCGCCGCCGGCGTCGGGTTGGTGATACCGCCGAGGATCGAGCCGAGCACCGCCACGATCAAAACGAGCGGCGGGAACACAACCTTGATGATCTCGTTCTTGCCAAGCTCCGATGCCGCAGCCTTGAGCCCATGAATGGAAATCCAGAGCGGAATTGCGATCCAGAGGAACGTGACGCCCGGGGTGGTTGTCGGTTTGACAAAAAGCGCATCCGCCAAAAGAAACAAGACAACCCCAGCCGCGCCGATGACCAACGGTCGACCGGACGCGCCCGGATTGATCCCGCGGCCCACCGCGAGAACCAGCGCCATAATCACGGCCATTGTCGCGATTCCGTTGCCGATCACCGGAGCATTTTCAATTTTGTCAGCCAGTGCAGCCGCCCGCTCCTCGTCGGACAGCGCCCGCGATTCCTGAACGCCACCACCCGCTTCGATCGCAGCCTGTTCGGCCACGGCCTGATCCCAGGCTTCCTGACCGTGCAGCTCAATCATCGATGCCTGACATTCAGGGCCGACATTTGTGCGCAACGAGGCCGAGCGCGACGCATCGGAATAGCTGTCGACGATGATCGACTGGCTGCCAATGATCCCGCCCTGAGCCAAGAGGAAGGTCCCGACAAGGATGGCCGCCGGCGCGCCGAGGAACCATGTCAGCTTCTCATTGCGCGTGGTCGGAACGCCGAAGTGGCCTTCCATCTGCACCGCCGGTGCTTTGGACGGGTTGAGAAGCGCATAGCCAAAGGCATAGCCGCCATAGAGAACCGCCAGAAGGATGCCCGGCAGGAGTGCTGCCTGAAAGAGCGTGCCCACCGAGACCACGGCAGGTTCGCCGAGATAGGTCAGCGCGTCGGTACAGCCGGCAAGAGTCGCGCGGTCTTCCTGAGCGGCGGAATAGAGGTCGCCTGCGAGGGTGCCGAGAAGCACGATCACGATCGAGGGCGGGATGATCTGGCCGAGCGTGCCCGAAGCCGCGATCACACCGGTCGCCAGTTCCGGCGAATAGTTGTTCCGCAGCATGGTCGGCAGCGCCAGAAGGCCCATGGTCACCACGGTCGCGCCGACGATGCCGGTCGAGGCGGCAAGGAAGGCGCCCACGACCACGATCGACACGGCAAGGCCGCCTGGCAAGGGGCCAAAGACGTTGGCCATCTTGGTCAACAGCTCGTCGGCGATGCGCGACCGCTCGAGCGTGATGCCCATCATCACGAACATCACAACGGCGAGCAGCGTTTCAATCGACTGGCCGGCGAGCACCCGCTCGTTCATCCGGTTGACGATGAAGCTCACGTTGCGGTCCATCGCCACTTCCCAGCCCTGCGGGAAAACAGGCTCGGCCAGCCTTGGGAGGTCCGGATAGGTGAATACGGATATCGCGTCGGGCCTGACGCCGCTGTTGGTCAGGGCGTGATAAGCCTCAGAAGAGGTATCAATCGCTTGGTGGATCAAAAGGCCGGCGCTATCGAGGCCCGCCACGATCGCGAAAGAGATCATCGCCGCGCCACCGATGGCGAACGCCACCGGAAAGCCAGAGAGGATCGCCCCGAAGAGCGTCATAAACACGATGATTAGGCCGATCTCGACGCCATCAAGTCCGAATAGCATAGGTTAGGTCCTCGATTAGTGGATTTCGGCCACGAGTTCCGCTTGCGCGTCACCCAGCACATCTTTGTCGAGATATTTGTTCTCGCTCGCCTCGCCTTCCGTCCGCTCAAGGAAAGAACGGTAGAAGAAAGCAACCGCATGGACGATGACCATGCCGGTATAGGCCAAGAGCAATATCTTGAAGAGGAAGTAGGCATTAAAGCCGTTAGGGCTGAAGCCGATGGTCTCGACATTCCAGCGCAGCGCGCGGGCTTTCATCACAAGCTGATCGAGCGTGTTCGAAGCCGACGGGTTCGGCACAATAAGGTGCCGCCACATGAAGAACCATCCGTAGAGCCAGACGATGAACGCCGCCGGAAGCATGAAGACGATCGAGCCGAACATATCGATCAGCTTTTTCGTTCGGTAGCTCACGCCCGAATAGATCAGGTCCACCCGCACATGGCCTCCCTGCACGAAGGTGTAGGTGGCGCAAAGCGCGACGATCATCGCGTTGTAGAATTTGAGGCTTTCCGACCACCAGCTGACGTCGAAAGTGAAGGACATGCCGAAACCGAAGGAGATTTGGCTGACGGCGAAGACCCGCTGCAGGAAGATGATCAAGATCTGCAGCAGAACCATGGTCAGACCGGCCCAAGCTGCTGCCCGACCGATCGTATTGGCAAAGGTCTCAAGGCCGCGAACAATACTCCACATCAACGGGCGATAGAGAATGCCTGCAATCGTCAAGACGATGAAGAGGTCGATGAAGACAAAAAGAAACTCCTTCGATGCGCCGAAGTAGACGAAGCGCATCAGGGATTCTTTGTCCTCAGTCGTATTTTCCCAGCTCAGCCAATCAAGCCACGTCGATGTGTGAAACAGCGCGTAGACGAGATTGTAAAACCCTTCGATCAGATGCGCAGCAACCCATCCTAGGAAATTGCCGCCCCAAGCTTCCACCAGCCCCATGGAAAATCTCCGATAACTACCCGTTTCTCTCCCGAAGAAACGGCGCCACGTCTTGCGCGGCTATAGAAGTCGGGCCGAGGAGACCCCGGCCCGACAAAGGTTAGGTTTGCGTCGGCCTTAGCCGTTGAGAACGCGCGACCGCTGACGGGCGAATACGTCGTCAGAAATGCTCAACCACTCGTGGGTGGCGTTCATCGCCGATTCCGCGCTGGCGCGGACACGTGCGAAGAGCTCGTCGCCCATGAACTCGTCGAGGGCTTCTTTCGAGGCCTTGCCGAAGGCATCCCAGATGTCGTCCGAGAACTCGAGAACCTTAACGCCGCCAGCCTTCAGGCGATCAAGAGCGACCGCGTTGTTGGCGTTGGACTGCGCGAGCGACCAGCTGTGAACTTCGCCGGCAGCGATCTCGAAGATCTTCTGCTGCGACGGGGTCAGCGAGTCGAACACGTCGCGGTTCATCGCGGTGGCCAGAGCCGAACCCGGCTCGTGGAAGCCCGAGGTGTAGTAGAACTTACAGACTTCCTGGAAGCCCATGCGTTCGTCGGCGAAGGGGCCGATCCACTCGGCGCCGTCAACGGCACCCGAGGACAGAGCCTGATAGATCTCGCCGCCCGGGATGTTCTGAACCGAGGCGCCGGTGCGGCCGAGGGCCAGACCGCCGAAGCCCGGCATACGGAACTTGAGGCCCTGAAGGTCGGACGCAGAGTTGATCTCTTTGTTGAACCATCCACCCGGCTGGTGGCCGGTGTTGCCAGCGAGGAACGACTTGAGGCCAAAGATTTGGCCCAGCTCGTCGTGCAGCTCCTTGCCGCCCTGGTGGTTGTACCAGCTCATCATCTCCGGACCGGTCATGCCGAAAGGCACGGCGGTGAAGTAGGCATAGGCCGGGTGTTGGTTCATGAAGTAGTAATCGGCCGAGTGATACATGTCGGCCTGACCCGAGCTTACAGCGTCGAACACTTCGAGCGCACCTACGAGCGAGCCTGCTGGCTTCTTCTCGATGGTCAGCGCGCCGTCGGTCATGGCGGTGATAAGGTCTGCGAGGCGCTGAGCCGCGTCATCGAACACGGCGAAACCATCGGGAACCGAGGTCACCATGGTCAGCGTGCGGTTGCCTTGAGCGATGGCCGGGGCCGCGAGGGTCGTTGCGGCAGCGGCGGTACCACCGAGAGCCGAGGTCTTAAGGAATGAACGACGATCCACTGTTTTCCTCCCATAGAATTTCATCCCCGCAGTAACGGCGGGTAGATCGTTGCAAGTAGACCGAGCCTAGAGTGCATACCATCGGCATGAAATAGCGAATTTTCTGAATTTTCGCGTTTTTCAACTCTCGGACCTCTTGGTTTTGGGTCTCTGTTTGAAAGTTGGACCTCCTTTGTTGCAAAAATAGGCGCCCCACAATCCTAGATTGAGCGTCGGAACACTATGATTCTAAGGCCTAATTGGCCGCTGCGCGTCGTTTCTTTTCTACGCCAAAGCTGGCAGTTCAGGCTTGCCGGTCACCCGAAACATGCGGCAATTGGTCCAGAGAGATTACCAAATCTGGCATATTTTCTGACCGGACGCCCGAGGGTTGGCCTTTTGTGCAGGGCATCAGCCTCATGACTTTTACAAATCCACCCAAACCGCACAGCAAAAGCAACAAAATTACGAAATAGCACCATCTAACGACATTTTCTCCATCGCGGGCGGTTGACGCTGTTTGCTGCGCGTGCATAAGTCGCCCCGTTATAAAGGACTCCGACGATGCAAGACGTACTTGGCCTAGTAGGAAAATGGCGCGTGGGCCGATAGCGGATCTCATGATCTTCTCCCTGCGCCCCCGAAACAGACCGGGGGCTTTTTTGTATCAACGGCGCGAATGAAGCGAAGGACAGACAGATGACACGGCAGATGACCGGCGCGAAAATGGTGGTTCAGGCTCTGAAGGATCAGGGTGTGGACACGGTATTCGGCTATCCCGGAGGCGCCGTGCTTCCGATCTATGACGAGATTTTCCAGCAAAACGACATCCAGCACGTTCTGGTGCGCCACGAACAAGGCGCGGTCCACGCCGCCGAAGGCTATGCCCGCTCGACCGGCAAGCCGGGCGTTGCCCTCGTCACCTCCGGCCCCGGTGCGACCAATGCCGTGACCGGCCTCACCGATGCGCTGATGGACTCGATCCCGATCATCGTTCTCACGGGTCAGGTTCCAACCTTCATGATCGGCGCTGACGCCTTTCAGGAGGCAGATACCGTCGGCATCACCCGCCCCT
>JBFEXG010000232.1:0-3949 GCA_041546005.1 Paracoccaceae bacterium | reverse complement strand
GGCGGCCTCGGCGGACGTCACGCCAGCGCGGGCCGACTCAAGCGTCGAATCTGCGTTGGCAACGCGGCTGTCGGAGGCGAAGCCCCCCTCGGACAGCTTGGTTGCGGCATTTTGATTGATTTCGGCTTCGCTCAGTCGGGCCTTGGCCTCGATCAGCCGGGCCTCGGCCCCGGCAAGGCGTGAGTAGGCTTCTGCAATACGAGCCTGCGCCTCTGGCGCCCGCGCTTCGGCTTCCGGCATCCGCGATTGCGCTTCGGCCAGACGGGCGCGCGCTTCGTCAAGCGCCGCCTCGCGGGTGCCGGGATCAAGCTCGCACAGCAAATCGCCTTGGGCCACTTCGGCGCCCTTGCGGAGGGGTTCGGAAATCACAAGACCGGATGTTTCAGCCCGGACATCGACCTGGCGAGCGGCTTCGGTCTCGCCGCGCAGGATGACAGCAGTGTCGAGGACGCGGGCCTGCGATGGTGTGACAACGACCTTGATGAGCGGCACGGCGCTGTCATCGCCTGCGGCCTCTTCGGGCGCAGCGGCGCTGGTCTCCGAAGAGATGCCCGCGAATTCAAGGAGCCTGTCCCGGTCTACCACCAGAAAATACAGAAACACACTTACCAAAACCGCGGTAACTACGGGTCCAAACTTCATACCGGTCCTCTTGCGGAGTCTTCTTGCCTGTCGAGTTAGTCACTCTGACCCCAAACTCAAGCCATTTGTTTGGCAATACGGCGGCCAATGTGTCTCAGATCAAAGATTTGTCCGATCTCGCACAAAGGGCGTGCAGGTATTGGCATTCCTGCGAGCTTCGCGATATGACGAGGCAACACAGGGACGCGGGATCTCGGAGGACAGAGCGTGAGTAATCCGGAAAGCTTTATCGACGAGGTGAGCGAAGAGGTCCGCCGCGACCGTCTGTTCGCGATGATGAAGCGTTATGGCTGGATTGCCGTCCTCTTGGTGGTGCTACTTGTCGGCGGTGCTGCCTGGACCGAATACAACCGCGCCAAGGCGACCGCCGCCGCGCAAGAAGCCGGCGACGGTATCCTCGCCGCTCTCGAGTTTGACGACAGCACCCAGCGCAGCGAGGCGCTGGCCGCGCTTCCCGCTTCGGCGATCACGGCCCTGATAGCGTCGTCCGAATTGCAGCTTGCCGGCGATCTCGAAGCGGCCGCCGCCGCGCTCGACGGCTTGGTCGCCGATATGACGGTCGCGCAGGTTTATCGCGATATTGCGGCCTTCAAAGCGATCCTTCTCCGGCATGACGGAACAAGCCCCGAAGACCGCAAGATCGCCCTTGCACCCTTGACCGCACCGGGCAGCGAGCTTCGGCTTTTGGCGATGGAACAAACGGCGCTGGCTGACATTGAACTTGGCGATATTGATGCGGCCTTGGCAGGACTGACGGCGATCCTTGAGGATGCAGCTGTCACGCGGGGCTTGCGTGATCGCGCATCTAGCCTGATTGTGGCGCTAGGGGGCGAGGTTCCGGCAGTTGTGTCGGGCAACGTCCTCGCGAACGAATAACATCGGGAAGGGGGCCGGCGTGAGATCAGGGGGCATCATCGGAGCGGCGCTGGGCTTGTCCCTTTTGGTTGCCTGCTCGGACAACGAAGTCATCCTGCAAGGGCAGCGCTTTGATATCCGCGACGGGTTTGCCGGTGCTCCGGCTGTCGAGGTCAACCAAGCCCTGCCAATCCGCCTGAGCCCTGCAACACTCAACACCGAGTGGACCCATCGTGGCGGCGGCTCCGCCCACCGGATTTCGCATCCGGCGCTGGGCGAGGCCCTCGCACTGCAATTCGCCACCAACATTGGCGAGGGCAACGACAAGGGCGCACGGATTACCGCTGATCCGGTTGTGTCGGGTGGCGTGATCTTTACGGTCGATGCCTACGCTCGGGTGAGCGCCATCTCGACAACCGGCGCGGTTCTCTGGACGCGTGACCTTGCGCCCCGCACCGACAACGCCAGCTCTGCCTCGGGCGGTAGCCTCGCTGTCAGCGGCGGGCGGCTCTTCGTAGGAACCGGTTATGGCCGTCTGACGGCACTTGATGCCGCGACGGGCAACAAGCTGTGGAGCCAGGATCTTGACGCCCCCGGCACGGCCGCGCCGACCGTGGCAGGCAAGCTTGTCTATATCGTCGCCCGCGACAGCCGCGCTTGGGCGCTTGATGTGGACACCGGACGTATCGCCTGGACGGCAGATGGCACAGCGCCAACCTCGGGCTTTGGCGGCGGCTCCGGCCCCGCGATTGGCAACGAGCTCGCAGTTTTCCCATTCCCCTCCGGTGAAGTCCTCGCGGCCTTCCCGCGCGGCGGCTTGACCCGCTGGTCGACCGTCATCACCGGCCAGCGCCTTGGCCATGTGGCCGCGACCGTCTCGGATATCACGGCCGATCCGGTGATCGACGGAAACCGTGTGTATGTTGGCAATGTTTCGGGCCGCACCGTGGCGCTCGATCTGGCGACCGGCGAGCGGCTCTGGACCCTCAACGATGGCGCAACCGGACCGGTCGTTCCGGTGGGGGGCTCGATTTTCCTTCTGAACGACCTCAACGAGCTGATCCGCGCGGATGCGGGCTCGGGCGAGGTGATCTGGCGGGTGGCCTTGCCACGCTTTGTCTCTGATCGGCCCAAACGGCAACGCGATATCCACGCCCTTTATGGCCCGATCCTTGCCGGCGGCCGCCTGATCGTGGCGTCCTCGGACGAGACTCTGCGCGAGTTTGATCCCGTCTCCGGCGCGCTCTTGCGGACGATTGATCTGCCCGGCGGCGCGGCCTCAAGCCCGATCGTGGCGGGCGGCGTCCTCTACGTCGTCTCGGCGAAAGGCCAACTGCTGGCTTTCCGTTGACGGCGGAATGGTGTATCGCGCCGTCTCTGACCTGACGGATTGCCAAAGATGACCTTTACCCTTGCCATTGTCGGACGCCCCAACGTGGGCAAATCGACGCTGTTCAACCGCCTCGTGGGCAAGAAGCTCGCGCTGGTGGACGACCAGCCCGGCGTGACCCGAGATCTGCGCGAAGGCGCGGCGCGGCTTGGCAACCTGCGCTTTACCGTGATCGACAGCGCGGGCCTTGAAGAGGCGACCGACGATAGCCTGCAGGGCCGGATGCGCCGCCTGACCGAGCGCGCGGTCGAGATGGCCGATGTCTGCCTCTTTGTCGTCGATGCCCGCGTCGGCATCACACCGTCGGACGAGGTCTTTGCCGATATTCTGCGCAAGAAGAACGCCCATGTGATCCTCGCCGCCAACAAGGCCGAAGGCCGGGCGGGCGAGGCCGGGCTTCTCGAAGCTTTCAGTCTTGGGCTTGGCGAACCCTTGCGGCTGTCCGCCGAGCATGGCGAGGGGATGGATGAGCTGTATCACGTCCTCCTGCCTCTTTCGGAATTGTTCGAAGAACGCGCAGCCGCCGATGCACCCGAAACCGACGTCGATGTGGATGAAGACGACGACGAAGGCCCGCGCGTCCCGACCCAGGACAAGCCGCTGCAAATCTGCGTAGTCGGCCGCCCGAACGCCGGCAAATCGACGCTGATCAACAAGATCATCGGTGAAGAACGCCTGCTGACCGGCCCCGAGGCCGGGATCACCCGCGATGCGATCTCGGTCCAGACCGACTGGGATGGCGTGCCCATGCGGATATTCGATACGGCCGGCATGCGCCGCAAAGGCAAGATCCACGAAAAGCTTGAAAAGCTCTCGGTTTCCGATGGCCTGCGCGCGGTCAAATTTGCCGAGGTGGTGATCGTTCTCCTCGACGTCGAGATTCCCTTTGAGCAGCAAGACCTGCGGATCGCCGACCTTGCCGAGCGCGAAGGGCGGGCGGTCGTCATCGCGGTCAACAAATGGGATCTCGAAGACGAGAAGCAGGAAAAGCTCAAAGACCTGCGCGAGAAATTCGAACGCCTCCTGCCGCAGTTGCGCGGCGCGCCGATGGTTACTGTTTCG
>JBFEXG010000323.1:0-2705 GCA_041546005.1 Paracoccaceae bacterium | reverse complement strand
GGGCAATTAATCATGTTTGATACTCTGGAAGAGGCCAGGCAGCTTTATGACTACCAAACCCAGAGCTAGAAAATTCCGCATTCGCCGCGGGGGATCGCTTGGATCGGCTGATCCGAGCGTCGAAGCCGCAGCGCAAGATGTTGGACACGAAACAAGCGACACCCCGGTTTCCGAAAGCCGAGCGATCGCGCGCCACAACGACACATCTGACCACAATGCGATCGACGCTATCCGGCAAGAGGGCCTGACAGGTCGTCAACTTCGCATGGCGCGCCGTATCGCGCAGAAACATGGGCTTGCCGTCACCTCCGACTATGACGCCGTTCGCCGTCTTCGCGAGCAGGGGATCGACCCCTTCGACAGAGCCGGCGTTCTGGAATTGGTCATCTCAAGCGCAACGAGCGAAGGCGGGCCATCGCTCCTTCCGCAGACGACTCCCAACAAATCATCTCTCTTGAGCAAAGCTGATAGGCAGGCATCGCTTTCCACCGAAGAGCGCGGCCGCGAAATCATGAAGATCCAGCGAGACATCGCCCGCCGCCGGCGCCAGAAGCTCATCCTTCTGTTCATGCGCCTTGCAGCCTTTGTCATGCTCCCGACCCTTCTGACCGGCTATTACTACTATCGCATCGCGACGCCGATGTACGCCACCAAGACCGAATTCGTCATTCAACAAGCCTCGGCGGGCGGTTCGTCAGGCGGCGGTTTGGGCGGTCTTTTCCAGGGCACGTCGATGGCCACCCAGCAGGACAGCATTACGGTCCAGTCCTATCTTGCCTCGCGCTCCGCGATGGTCCGGCTCGACAACGACCATGGGTTCAAGGCCCATTTCAGCAATCCCGAAATCGACCCGATCCAGCGCCTTGGTGCTGACGCCACCAATGAACAGGCGTTCAAGACCTACACAAAGAATGTCCGTGTTTCCTATGATCCGACTGAGGGCATAGTTCGGATGGAGGTGATTGCCGCCGATCCCAATACAAGCCAGGCTTTCTCCGAGGCTCTGGTCGATTATGCCGAAGAGCAGGTCGATCAGCTCACATCGCGGTTGAGAACGGATCAGAACGCCAGCGCTGAACAAAGCTATCAGGAGGCCGAAGCAAGGCGCCAAGAGGCCCTCGCAGAACTTCTGCGCATTCAAAACGAGCTCGAAGTTTTGAACCCGCAGACCGAGATCTCGGCTGTGATGAGCCAGATCAGCCGCCTTGAGGCCGACAAGCAACAAAAGGAGCTCGAGCTCGCAACTCTGAAGTCGGTGACCGAACCCAATCAGGCGCGGGTCAACGGCGTCGAGCAAGACATTGCGCGGCTCGAAAGCTTTATCGCAGATCTGCGCGGGCAGCTCACCGAAAAGAACAACGACGGTTCGACCTTGGCGACCAAGACAACCGAGCTTCGCCTTGCCGAAGAGAATTACCAGTTCCAGATCGTAATGGTCCAAAATGCGCTTTCGATGCGCGAGTCGGCCCGGCAAGAAGCCGACCGGCAGGTTCGGTATCTGTCGATGGGGGTCGAGCCGGTTGCGCCCGACGAGGCCACCTATCCCCGAGCCTTTGAGAATACGCTCGTCTCTCTTTTGATTTTTGCCGGGATCTACCTGATGATCTCGCTCACGGTTTCGATCCTGAGAGAACAGGTCTCATCGTGACCCGAGAGGTCGAGGTCGGCAAAATCAGGATCGGCAATGCTTTGCCGCTCACCCTGATCTCTGGCCCCTGTCAGCTCGAAAGCCTGACCCACGCCGAGATGATCGCCGGGCACCTGCAAGAGCTTTGCGAAAGTGCGGGCATCGGCTTTGTCTTCAAGGCCAGCTTTGACAAGGCCAACCGAACTTCGCTGGCGTCAACCCGCGGCCCCGGCATCCGCGATGGCCTAACCTTGCTCGACGACGTCCGTCGCGCCATCGGCTGCGCCACGTTGAGCGATGTGCATCTGCCCGAGCAGTGCCAAGAAGCCGCCGCGGCCGTTGATATCCTTCAGATCCCGGCTTTCCTCTGCCGACAGACCGATCTTCTTCTGGCGGCCGGACAAACGGGGGCCGCAGTCAACGTCAAGAAAGGCCAGTTTCTCGCTCCCTGGGACATGGCGCAGGCCGTCGCGAAAATTGAAAGCACCGGCAATCACCGAATACTCCAAACCGAACGCGGGACAAGTTTCGGCTATAACGCCCTTGTCGCAGATATGCGCAGCCTGCCGATCATGGCGCAAACCGGCTATCCGGTGGTGATGGACGCAACCCACGCCGTGCAGCTTCCCGGCGGACAAGGCAATGCCTCCGGTGGCCAGCGCGAGTTTGCGCCTGCGCTGGCGCGTGCTGCGGTTTCGCTCGGAATCGCTGCTGTTTTCATAGAAACCCACGAGGACCCTGACCGCGCACCCTCGGACGGCCCCAATATGATTCCGCTTGCAGAAATGGCGCACCTCGTTGCCGATCTCGTCGCGTTTGATGCGCTTGCCAAAGCCCGCCCACTCAAGGCCTGAACCCCCTTTTTTGGCGGCAGAAATCCAATGCTTTCAACAATGATTTTTTTGCGCAGGAAGGGGTTGAACAGGATCAGGCTTCCGCGTATCTAGCGGCACCGTGTTGGGGCGTAGCCAAGTGGTAAGGCACCGGTTTTTGGTACCGCGCACCGTAGGTTCGAATCCTACCGCCCCAGCCAGCAACTCCATGATATTAAACAATAAAACTACTGTCTCGGTATTCG